>NZ_CAKKTL010000399.1:1038-2783 GCF_920664355.1 Protofrankia sp. CiP1_Cm_nod2 | reverse complement strand
ACGTCGGCCTGCCCACGGACGCCGACGGGCTGGCGGCCGTCCGCGCCGCCGTGGGCGACTACCGGGTGGCGCTGGCCGGGCTGTGGCCGGCGGCGCAGGCGCTCGACCGGGCCCGGCAGGCCGCCGCCGAGGCCGAACGCGAGCTCGGCCTCGCGGTGGAGCAGCGCGAGCAGGCCAGCCAGGCGTCCGAGCTGGCCGACGCCCAGGCCGAGGCCGCGGCCGGACGCCACCGCGTCCTGGTCGAGACCGCCGGCGCCGGGGTCGACGAGCTGTACCGCAAGCTCGACGCGGTCGCCACCGAGCTGGCCCGCTGCGACGCCGACGAGCGGACGGCCCGCCGCGTCGAGCAGGATGCCCGCGACGAGCGCGGCAGGGCCGAGGGGCGGCGCGAGAAGCTACGCGAGTCGATCACCGCTGCCGCCGCCGAACGCGACCGGGCGATCGACGCCCTGCGGGCCTTCGTCACCACCGGGCTGCTGGAGATCGCCGTGCCCGGCCTGGAGCTGCCGGACCCGGCCGAGCAGTGGGCGCCGACGCCGGCCATCGCGCTGGCCCGCGCCGTCAACGCCGCCCTCGAGGGGGCCGACGACGGCGACCGGCGCTGGGAGCTGATCCAGCAGCGTGTCTCGGCCGAGCACAAGGTGCTCACCGACGCGCTGTCCCGGCACGGCCACTCGGTCGGGATGACCGTGCGTGACGGCATCATCGTGGTGGACGTGGTGTTCCAGGGCCGCCGGCAGGCCATCGCGGCCCTGGTCGCCGCGCTGGAGACGGAGACCGGGCAGCGGGCGATGCTGCTGTCCGCGAAGGAACGCGAGATCCTGGAGAACCATCTCGTCAACGAGGTGGCCGGCACCCTCCAGGAACTGATCACCGGCGCGGAGGAGCAGGTCAGGGCGATCAACAGCGATCTTGCCGAGCGCCCCACGTCCACCGGGATGCGGCTGCGGCTGCTCTGGCGGGCCGCCCACGACGCCCCGGAGGGGTTCGGCCGGGTACGCGACCGGCTGCTACGGCAGACCGCGGACGCCTGGAGCGCGGCGGACCGGGCCGCGGTCGGCGCCTTCCTCCAGGAGGAGATCAACCGGAAGCACGCCGACGACACCACCGGCGGCTGGGCCGAGCAGCTGACCCAGGCCCTGGACTACCGGCGGTGGCACGCGTTCGCCATCCAGCGCCACCAGGACGGCCAGTGGCGGCCGGCGGCCGGGCCGGCCTCCGGCGGCGAACGGGTGCTCGCCGCCTCCGTGCCGCTGTTCGCCGCCGCGTCGTCGTTCTACACCTCGTCGGGCAACCCCAGCGCCCCCCGCCTGGTCGCGCTGGACGAGGCGTTCGCCGGGGTGGACGACGACTCGCGGGCCAAGTGCCTGGGCCTGCTCGCCGCGTTCGACCTGGACGTGGTGATGACCAGCGAACGCGAGTGGGGCTGCTACCCGCAGGTCCCGGGCCTGGCGATCGCGCAGCTCGCCCGCCGGGAGGACATCGACGCCGTCCTCGTCACCCCCTGGCGCTGGGACGGCCGGGAGCGCGTGCGGGCCGAGCGACCGGCCCCCTACCTGCCCCAGCCGGCCCCGGTGCCCACCCCGGCCGACGCCGGCGCCCTGCCGCCGGACGGCCTGCCGTTCGAATGACGACCTGATCGAATGACGACCCCTCGAACGACCGCTGACGCCCGCCAGCCGCACCCGCCGTCGACCACGGGCCGTGTGCGCCCGGCCATCGAACGGCCGCCGGCCGGGCTTCGG
>NZ_CAKKTL010000399.1:0-649 GCF_920664355.1 Protofrankia sp. CiP1_Cm_nod2 | reverse complement strand
CGGCCGTCGGCCGTCTGCTGACCGGGCAGGACACGCATGGATCAGTCCGGGGACGTCCTACGCCTGCGACGGCTGCTCGGTGGTGAGCACACCGCCTGGCTGCTCGACCGGATGCGGCGCCGGATGGAGCTCGGCCGCCCGCTGACCGGACCAGTCACCCTCGCCCGCGCCAGCCACGATCAGCGGCGGGCGGCCGAACGGCTGCTGGGGCGGCGGGCCGGGGCGGGCACGTCCCTGACGGTCTCCCTGGACGAGATCGACACGATGCTGCGGACCAGCGGCGCCGCGCCGGACGGCCTCACAGCCGCGGTGCGCCTCCTCGTCGGTGCGGTCCCCGACCGGGCGGCGCGGGCCGCCTCCGAGGCCGCGGCGTGGTCACAGGCGCACGCCCCGCTGGACGCCCTCGTGACGCGACGTCCCGAACTCGCCGCCTGGCGGTCCTGGCTGGACGCCACCGGCATGCTGCGCCGCCTGACCGCCGGGGACGCCGAGGCGGCGGCTGCGCTCGTCGCCGACCTGCTGCGGGTGCTCGCCGCGCTGCCCTCGCCGGGCGTGGCGCTGGGCCGGCTGGCCGCGACGGCCACCGGGGACGCGCACGCCCTCGACGACACCCGGCCGCTGGCGACGCTCTGCCTCGCGGCGGCCAGGG
>NZ_CAKKTL010000398.1:2707-3153 GCF_920664355.1 Protofrankia sp. CiP1_Cm_nod2 | reverse complement strand
GCCGGTGCAGGTGCACCGACGGGTGCAGCACCAGCGGCCGAGGGTCCCCGGGCAGCGTCAGGGTCTCCCACGGCAGATCCGCCAGCCCGGCCCACCCCGCCCCGGCCCGGCCGGTGACGCCCTGACCGCTCCGGCCGCCACCGTCCTGACCAGCGCTGTTCTGCCCGGCACCGTTCTGCCCGGCACCGTTCTGCCCGCCGCCGTCCTGACCAGCGCTGTGCTGCCCGCCGCCGTCTTGGCCGCCGCCGTTCTGCCCGGCGGCGTCCTGGCCGGCGATCTCGAGGACGAGGCGCAGCGGCGCACCGCCGCGCACGGCGGCTTCGAGCTCCACGGCCAGGGTGTCGGCCACGGCGGCGGGCAGGAGCCGCTCGCCGAGCATCCGCCCGGCCGCGCGTAACGCCGCGTCCACCGGATCCACCGGCGCCGTCCCCACGGCGGTGGCCGCC
>NZ_CAKKTL010000398.1:1576-2451 GCF_920664355.1 Protofrankia sp. CiP1_Cm_nod2 | reverse complement strand
GCCTTCACCAGCAGACCGCCGACGGACGACCGGCGGGCACGCACCCGCTCCAGCTCACGCAGCACCTGGACGGCCGACCAGTCCAGCCCACCCGGCCGGCCCTCGACGACGGTGCCGTCCGCCCTGGTCAGGGCCACACCGTCCGGGCTGATCCGCAGGGTGGCGGTGAGAGGGCCCTCCGCCCGGTAGGCCAGCCCCGGCGGCGGCCGCACGGTACCGTCCACCTCCGGGCGGGCCCGCCGCTCGCCGCGCAGCGCGGCGACCAGCTCACCCACCCGGGTGGTGTAGCCGGCCGGGTGGGTGAGCCTGCCGGAAGTCGACATACACCCGGGCGGCCAGGAACGGCGGCAGCTCGGCATCCCTGAGCAGCACCGGGATCAGCCGCTGCCGGCCGGCGACCGCCCGGGTCAGCATCGCCGCGTACTCCTCGGCCACCCACGGCCGGGCCAGCGCGTCCGGACTGACCACCAGAATCCCGTTCGCGGACGTACGGATACCCTCGTCCAGCCGATGGACGAGCACGTCCGAAGCCGAGATCTCCCACTCGTCGTAGAACACGTGCAGGCCGGCGCGTTCCAGGTTCTCCGCGAGTACCCGCACCCACTCCTGGTCGGCGTGCCCGTAGGAGACGAAGACGTCGAAACCGCCGGCCATCCCAACCCCCCGTACACCGTGACGCGACGACGCTCTGCATCGTAATGCCCTGATCGTCGCTGTTGGCGGCCGGCCGGCCACCGTGGTGGCCGCAACCGCGTGACCGGTATGGCCACCACCGCCAGCACGGTCGGAACGACTGGGCCGCCCAGCATCCCGGGACGGGAACGGAGATCCCCGGCAACGCCAGGACCAGCGCGATCAGCGCGATCAGCGCGGAC
>NZ_CAKKTL010000398.1:837-1428 GCF_920664355.1 Protofrankia sp. CiP1_Cm_nod2 | reverse complement strand
GCCCGGCGTCAGAAGCCGGCACGGGCATGCTCGCCTAGAGCGCCGGTCAGGTAGCGCGGATCTCATCCACGGCCGCCCGCACAGGTCATGATCCAGAAGAGTTTGTCGTTATGTACGCTTTTTGGTCGCGAAAACGTACATAACGACAAAATTACGCTGATCTTCTCCGATGGCCGGCGTCCATCGGAGCGTGCCATCGTTCAGGAGGGATACGTATGGTTACCCGACCGGCGCTCTGGCGGTGGCGGGGAAGGGCTGGGACGGTCAGGTGCCGGTGGCGCTGTCGGAGCCCACCGTCGGGGTTGAGGCGGACGGTGCGGGCGAGGCGGACGGCGAGTAGGCGCGGCCCTTCCAGGCGGCGCCTCGGCCGCGCCAGTGCGCCACGGCCGAGTCCACGGTCATCAGCGTGTACAGGGCGGCGACGGCGGGCAGGGCCACAGCCGTCCACACCGGCTGGCGGTAGTAGCGGAGCATCGGGACATAGGTGGCAGTCATGATCGCCCAGGTGGCGAGCCCGGCGATGCCGGCGACCAGCGCGGCCGCGCCCCCGGCGCCCCCAGCGCCCGCGCCGGCGGCGTCACCGCCACCGGC
>NZ_CAKKTL010000398.1:0-514 GCF_920664355.1 Protofrankia sp. CiP1_Cm_nod2 | reverse complement strand
GAGAGCCCCCGCCAGCCCGATCACGGCCGCCACCGGCGGCAGCAGGTAGGTCAGCACCAGGCCGACGACGGTGCCGGCGAGCAGCACGGGCGAATGCCGCAGCTGGGTGTACGCGCTACGGGAGATCATTTTCCACAGGTCGGCGAGCCCGGGGTACGGGCGGACGCTGCGCACACCCCCGGGCCCGCGGTCGGCCAGGCCCAGCCAGATCCGTCCCCCGCCGCGCTTGACGGCCCTGGCCAGCGAGCAGTCGTCGATGACCGCGCCGCGGATGGCGGCGATCCCACCGGCGCGGTCCAGCGCGGCCCGGCGCAGCAGGACGCATCCGCCGGCCGCCGCCGCCGTGCGCGCCGTCGGCCGGTTGGCCCGGCGGAACGGGTAGAGCTGGGCGAAGAAGTAGACGAACGCGGGGATGACGAGCCGCTCCCAGCGGTTGCTCGTGCGCAGCACGGCCATCAGGGACGTGAGGTCGAGCCCGTGGCCGGTGGCGTGGCGGACCAGCCGGGTCACCGAG
>NZ_CAKKTL010000397.1:1915-2949 GCF_920664355.1 Protofrankia sp. CiP1_Cm_nod2 | reverse complement strand
CGGACCACAGCGACCGCGGGACCAGCGACAACCGTCCCCGCGGTTGTCGCCCATCGATGTCCGTGGGCGTCCGGCGGTACTGGCTGCGGGGCCCTGGCCGCATCCCTGGCCGCATCCCTGGCCGCATCCCTGGCCGATCCGTCCGCGCCGGCCGCTCCGTCGCCGTCCGCGACTTGGCGATCAGTGACATCAGCCGCAGACAACTGTCATCCATCCTACCGTCTTCAGCTACTGTGAACACGGGTTGTACTGTCTCAACCGACGCGCTAACGTCGGCCTGCTCGAGGCCTCATGCGATCATCGGGCAAGCACTCCTCCCGAGCGATCCACAGGTTTCAGGCATTCATCAGGAGCGGACCGGGGGCCCGGGTCCGATGGGCAGGACAGAGGTGGGGGGAGAGAACGCGGTGGAGCTGTGTGCGACAACGACAGCGGCACTGCCGGAGCGGGGTGAAACGCGGCCGGGCGACGGCTATTCACCCGTGACGTACCGGCGCGTGATGCCGGCGGGCCTGCTGCCGGTCGCTCCAGAAATCCGGGGACCAGTTGTGGGCGGCAGCCGTTCCGCAGGGGAAGCAGGGCACAGCCGCCTCCATCGGGTCCGACGTATACATCCTTTTTGTCGTCAAGAGCATCCCTGTCGTCGGGGACGCCGGTACCGACACCGTCCGAACTGTCATGAGAGCGCTTTCCCAAGGGCGGTCGGCTACCCGCCCGAACACGCGCACGCCACCATCGGCACAGCCACGATCGGCACAGCCACGATCGGCACAGCCACGATCGGCACAGCCACGATCGGCACAGCCACGATCGGCACAGCGATGTCCCGGACCCCGACACGCCATGGCTGGACTCAGATGAACCCGTGAGTTCCGGCCCGGCCGAGCGCGACAGCCTCGCACTCGGGATTCGTCCGCCGAAAGCACCGGCCGGCCTGGTGGGCATCCAGCAACAGGCAGTGCCCAGGGCCCGCACATCGCCGCTAGGCAGAGCCGCGCTACCTCGCGGACGGGCCCGGTCCAGCCGCTACGCGG
>NZ_CAKKTL010000397.1:1185-1771 GCF_920664355.1 Protofrankia sp. CiP1_Cm_nod2 | reverse complement strand
TGATCTTCCAATATCACGCTCAGCTCCCACTGCCTGTTCCAGTGCCTGCCGCCAGGCGACGGCGGGCCGTTTTCGGCCAAATCTGTCAAGGAGAGTCGAGAAGTGACGGTGTCCGACCCACACGGTGTACGCCTGCCGGTGTCCGCTGCGCAGCGCGAAATCTGGCTGGCCCAGCAGCTGGACCCGGAAAGCCTGCTCTACCGGATCGGCGGATACACAGAGATCAACGGGCCGATCGACCCGGTGGCCTTCGAGACTGTGTTACGACAGGCCTTCACCGAGACCGAATCCATGCGCGCGCGGTTCCTCGAGGACGACGGAACGCTGTGGCAGACCGTCGAGCCGCTCGGCGACTGGACGCTGCCGGTGTTCGACGTCAGCGGTGAGGCGGCCCCGCGGGCGGCCGCCGAAGCCTGGATGCGGGCTGAGCTGGCCCAGCCGATGAACCTGGCGCGCGGACCGTTGTTCTCCCACGCCCTGCTGCGGCTGGAGCCGGAACGGTTCCTCTGGTACCAGAGCTACCACCACATCGTGATGGACAGCTTCGCCTCCGTCCTCCTCGTCCGGCGAGTGGCCGCGCTGTACA
>NZ_CAKKTL010000397.1:0-842 GCF_920664355.1 Protofrankia sp. CiP1_Cm_nod2 | reverse complement strand
CCGCGCACATCGCCGGGTCACTCGCCGAGGCGCCTCCGTCCACTTTCGCCCCCCTGCGCCTGCTGGTGGAACGGGACGCGGACTACCGCGCGTCAGAGGGCTTCCTCGCGGACCGCGAATACTGGACGCAGCGCTTCGCCGACCAGCCCGAACCGCCCCGGCTCGCCGCTCGCCCGGCCCGGCCGGCGCGGCAGGTACTGCACCACACGGCCTTCCTGCCCCCGGCCGCGGCGGCCCGGCTGCGGCAGGCGGCCCGCCAGGCCCGCACGCACCCCTCCGCCCTGCTGGTCGCGGCGACAGCCGCCTACCTGCACCGCATGACCGGAGCGCGGGATGTCATCCTGGGCCTGCCCACGACGGCCCGCACCGACGCCGTGCTGCGCGCCACCCCCTGCATGGTCTCCAACGTGCTGCCGCTGCGCGTGGAGGTACAGCCGCGGCTGAGCGTGTCCGAGCTGGTGCGGCAGGTGTCGCTGGAGATCCGCCAGGCGCTGCGGCACCAGCGCTACCGGAGCGAGAACCTGCCCCGCGACCTCGGCCTGCCCCAGGGCAGCAACGATCTCGTGGCCACCGAGGTCAACATCATCTCCTTCGACTACGACCTGGACTTCGCCGGCCACCGCGGCGCCACCCACACCCTCACCACCGGGCTGATCGAGAACCTCGCGATCACCATGTACGACCGGGTCGACAGCACGGAAGGGGTGCGGATCGACCTCGAGGCGAACCCGGACCTCTACAGCGCCGAGGACCTGGCCACCCACCAGCGGCGTCTGTTCGGCCTGCTGGACGCCTTCACCACCGACCTCGAGCAGCCCATCGGCACCATCAACCTGCTCACC
>NZ_CAKKTL010000396.1:1066-3040 GCF_920664355.1 Protofrankia sp. CiP1_Cm_nod2 | reverse complement strand
CGCTCGAACAGGGTGACCTGGTGCCCGCGCTGGGCGGCGGTGACGGCGGCCTGCATGCCGCCGGGGCCGCCGCCGACGACGTGGACCCGCCGCCCGCGCCGGCGCGGCGCCGGCAGCGGCACCGACTCCCGGCCGGTGCGCGGGTTCTCGATGCAGCCCAGCCAGCGGTTGAGCCCCATCCGTCCCACGCACTCCTGGTTGCAGGACAGGCAGGTGCGGATCTCGGTGGCGTGCCCGGCCCGCGCCTTGGCCACGAAGTCCGGGTCGGCGATCTGGCCGCGCACCACCCCGATGAGGTCGGCGTGCCCTGCGGCCAGCGCCCGGTCGGCCTGCAGCGGGTCCTTGAACCGGCCGACGCCGACGACGGGCAGGCTCACCGCCTGTCGGATCGCGCTCGGGATGAACATCGCATAGCCCGGCGGCACCTGCATGCTCGCCTCGATCATGTAGAGGGTCGCGGTGGCGACCCCGATCGAGGTGTTGATGTAGTCGACCTTGCCGGTGGCCTCCACCAGCCGGGCCACGGCGACGGCCTCCTCGATCGTCGTCCCGCCCTCGATCAGCTCGTCGCCGCAGATCCGCACGCCGAGGGCGCGCCGCGGGCCGAGGGCCGCCCGGACCACGTCGACGATCTCCAGCAGCAGGCGGGCCCGGTTCGCCAGCTCCCCGCCGTAGGCGTCGGTGCGCCGGTTGGTCGCCGGGGAGAGGAAGCCGCGCACGATGGACGAGTGCGAGCACTGCAGCTCGACACCGTCGAACCCGCCGGCGACGCAATGCTCGGCGACCAGCCCGTAGCCGTCGACCACTTCCCGGATCTCGTGAAGCTCGACGGCCTTGGGCACCTCGCGGAACAGCGGGTCGGGCACCGGGCTGGGCGCCCACACCGGCAGCCGCGAGTACATCGACGACGCCTGGCCGCCGTTGTGGTTGATCTGGGCGAGGATCGGCACGCCGTGCGCGTGCACCGCGTCGGTGATCCGCCGGTAGCCGGGGATCACCTGCGGGTTGAACCCGTGGATGAGCTTCTCGTACGGCCAGTCCGTGGGATGCGTCGAGTGCTCCTCGGTGATGATCATCCCTGCGCCGCCCGCCGCCCGGGCCGCGTAGTAGGCCACGTGCTGGTCGGAGGGCAGGCCGTCCCGCGCGTAGTTGGTCAGGTGCGCCGAGAAGACCACCCGGTTGTCGACGGTGAGCGGCCCGATGCGTAACGGGCTGAACAGGTACCGGTAACGGCTGGTGGCACTCATGTCGCCTTCCTGGGTACGGGCTGCCGGCTGGGCGTGGCCACCGGTCCGCGCGGCCGCGCGGCCGCCGGACGCGTGGCCACCAGGCCCGTGGCTGCCGGACGAGGAGCCGCCGGACGAGGAGCCGCCGGACGCGTGGCCACCGGATGAGGAGCCACCGGACGCGTAGCCATCGGGCGCGTGGCCGCCAGCTGAAGATCCATCGGAGATGGCCTAGCCGCGGCGTGCCCCGGCGAGCGGCCGGGACGCCGGTGGGCTCGTGCGGCCGCCGATCTCGAGTGCGCGGCGGCGGCCCTCCAGGACCGCCTCGAGCACCGTCCGCGGCGCCACGCAGTCGCCGGCCCGGGGCGTGCCCGGCCGGGCGGTGTACAGGGCGTCCTCGGGGAGGCGGTGGCCACAGTCGACGAGCACCGCGCACGGCAGCGTGCGGCGCTCACCCGTCCAGACGTCCTCCAGCACGACCCGCCCGCCGCCGGCCTCGCGCAGCAGCACCCGCAGCTGGCGGCGTACGCCCGCCTGCTGCAGCCGGGTGTTGGCCGGCGCGAGGTCGCCGGTGAGGGAGAGCAGCGTGCCCGCCACCGTGTCGGGGGTGCCCAGGGCCACCTCGCGCCCGGCACCGGCGAGCCATTCGGCGACCCCGACCGCCACCGGCCCCCCGACCGGGTCGTGGACGAACACCGGGCCGGCGGGGACGGCGTCCAGACCGCCGCGCAGCACGTCGAGCACGTCG
>NZ_CAKKTL010000396.1:0-517 GCF_920664355.1 Protofrankia sp. CiP1_Cm_nod2 | reverse complement strand
CGCCGGGACGCTCCTCGGCGGCGCCCCCCTCAGCAGCGCCGCCTCCGTCGCCAGCCCTGTCGCCGGCCCTGTCACCGACGCCGGCCCTGTCACCGACGCCGACGCCGGTGGCGGCTTCGCTGTCGGCGCCGCCCTCCTCGGCGGGAGCGCGCCCGCCGTCGACGTCGCCCGCGTTGCCGCTGCCATCGGCGACACCGCTCTCACCACCGGTGGCAGCACCGGCACCGGTGGTGAGAGCGGCAGCATCATCGGCACCGGCCGGCCCGTAACGGCCGGGCACGGGCCGGGACCCGGTGGTGAGCAGGACGTCCCAGCCGTCCGCGACAGCCGCGTCGAGATCGTCGGCGGTCACCTCGGTCCCGAGGTCGACCTGCACCCGCAGCCGGTGGCACTGCGCCACCAGCCAGTCGGTGAGCAGGGCCAGCCGGGTGCGGCCCGGCCCGGCCGCGGCGGCCCGCAGCGCGCCGCCGAGCGTGCCGCCGCGTTCGGCCAGCCGGACCTGGTGCCCGCGCAGCGC
>NZ_CAKKTL010000395.1:2712-3257 GCF_920664355.1 Protofrankia sp. CiP1_Cm_nod2 | reverse complement strand
GCGCGGGCCTGCTCGAGCGCCCCCTGCGCCTGCGCCCGGGCCGCCGCGGCCGCGTCGCGTTCGGCCTCCAGGGCGGTGATCCGCTCCTCCAGCGTGTCGACCACGCCGACCGCCTCGGCGGCGACGGCCTCCGACTCGTCCCGGACGGCCTGCGCCTCCCGGGCGGCCTGCTCGGCGCGCACGGCCCGGGCGATCGCTTCGGCGACGCGCTCGGCCGCCTCCGCCTCGACCGTCTCCACCCGCGCCTCGGTGGCGGCTATGTCACCGAGAGCGGTCATCTCCCGGGCGAAGGCGTCCAGCGCCTGGGTGAGGCTGCCGGCCAGCGCGGTGATCTGCTCGGCCAGCGCGTCGGCCCGCCCCCGCGCGCCCACGGCGCGCTCCGAGCCGGCCCTGCCGACAGCTGTCCCCGCCCCGGCCGCTCCCGGCCCGGACTGCCCGGCGAGCTCCCGTCGACGACGGTAGGCCGACAGCCGGTTGTGGACGGGATCGTCGCAGTACGCGGGCGGACGCCCCGGCCCGGCCGGCGCGCTCGGCGGCTGGCCGCA
>NZ_CAKKTL010000395.1:842-2096 GCF_920664355.1 Protofrankia sp. CiP1_Cm_nod2 | reverse complement strand
GCCCGGGTAGGCGCACCGCGCCGGTGCGCTCCCGTCGACCGTCGCGTCCTCGGTCATGCTCATCGCTGTCCGTTCTCGCTCCCGGGATCCTGCCCGCACCGACCCGACAAGAATGCACCAGGACGCATGGGCAGGGGTCCAGCGGCCGGCACGGTTCGCCACGGCCCCGCTCCCTGCGCCCCACGGCCCCACTCCCAACGCCCCATGGCCGCGCTCCCTGCGCCCCACGGCCCCCGTCCCCAGGCGGCCCGTGGGGCTCCGCCTGCTGTTGGCCCGCTCCGCCGGGCCGGGCGACCGGATGCCGTCTGGCGTTTCCCGGCCGGCGGCTGGCCAGGCAGCTGCCCCGGTATTCCGCGTACTTCCCGTCCCCGATCGTCTTTTGTGACGTTCAGTATCAGCGCACATCGCTGTTTCCACCGTGTAAGTGGATGATGCGGACCCCTACCGGACAGGTTCACTCACAATCAGTTACTGTCACGCTCCGTGATTAAGGAATTGCGCGCCGGCAGGCGTACAGCTATGGAGGGCAGATCGCCAGGGAGGGCAGCGGCGCCGCGATCATTCTTTGACGGCCGAGGGACGACGGCCAGCCCAACAGCTCCGACAGGCCCGGGACACCCGGGACGCCCGGGAGGGCCAGACGGTCCGGGCACGCCGGGTGGGCCGTGGCTCCGGGCGCGGCGGCACGCCCGGCGTGCCGCGATGGCGGGCATGCTGACGCTGCTCCTCGCCGCGGCGACCGCCGGGCCCGCCGTGGGCGACACGCCAGGCGCCCATGGCGCTCCCGACACTCACGGCACCCCTGATATCCACGGCGTCCCCGATCCCCACGGCGTCCCCGATCCCCACAGCGCCCACGGCACGGACGGGCCCGCGCCCAGCCCGCAGGACGGCGCGGCCGGGTCGTACTGGAACGAGGTCGCAGGCGAGGCCTTCCACCCGACCGGGCGGGTGCGCACCTACTACATCGGCGCCGACGAGGTCGTGTGGGACTACGCCCCGGACGACCGTAACGACATCACCGGCCAGCCCTTCAGCCCACAGGAGAAAAGCTTCCTCGAGTCCGGCCCGGGGCGGATCGGGCCGAGATATGTGAAATGCCTCTACCGCGGCTATACCGACGCCGGCTTCACCACGCTGGTGTCGCGCCCGCCGCAGGACGCCTACCTGGGCCTGCTGGGGCCGACGATCCACGCCGAGGTCGGCGACACCATCAAGGTCGTATTCCGTAACGGATGCCGGATCCCCGACAGT
>NZ_CAKKTL010000395.1:0-698 GCF_920664355.1 Protofrankia sp. CiP1_Cm_nod2 | reverse complement strand
GTGCATCCCCACGGGGTCTTCTACACGAAAGCCAGCGAGGGGGCGCCGTACGCCGACAACACCTCCGGCGTGGACAAGCTCGACGACGCCGTCCCCACCGGCGGCCGGTACACCTACACCTGGCTGGTGCCCGACCGCGCCGGCCCCGGCCCGCACGACGGCAGCTCCGTGATGTGGATGTACCACTCCCACACCCAGGAGGTCAGCGACACCGCCGCCGGCCTGATGGGCGCGATGGTCATCACCGGCAGGGGCCTAGGCCGCCCGGACGGCACCCCGAAGGACGTCGACCGCGAGATCGTCGCCCTTTTCGAAATCATGGACGAGAACCGCAGCCCGTACCTGGAGGAGAACCTCCGCCGTTTCGCCCAGCCGCCCTACCCGCCGCGCGACGACGTGAACTTCACCAGGTCCAACCTGCGGCTGGCCATCAACGGCTACATCTTCGGCAACGAGCCGATGATCACCATGAGGAAGGGTGAGCACGTCCGCTGGTACGTCATGGGCATGGGCGGCGAGCAGGACCTGCACACCCCGCACTGGCACGGCAACAGCGTGCTGTGGAGCGGCATGCGCATGGACACCGTCCCACTGCTGCCCGCCACCATGGCCACGGCCGACATGGTGCCCGACGACGTCGGGACCTGGCTGTTCCACTGCCACGTCAACGAACACCTCCTCGGCGGCATGATCACCCG
>NZ_CAKKTL010000394.1:1062-2877 GCF_920664355.1 Protofrankia sp. CiP1_Cm_nod2 | reverse complement strand
CGCCGGCCCCGGGCCCGCCGGCGGCGCCGGACGCGCCAGAGGCGCCGGCCACGGCGGCCCGCAACGACGCGACCGCCAACGTCTTCGTGATCTCCATGTGGCCGACGACGCCGACCGGCTGTGGCCTGGCAGCGCCGATGTCGTCGACCACCAGCGCGAGGCCCGCGCCCGGCCGCCCGGCCAGCCGCGGAAGCAGGTCGGTGAGCAGCTCGTCCGCTGTGGTCAGGCACACCGTGGTCATCGGCACGCTCACCTTGCTGACCCTGGTCAGCCCCCGGTCGTCCAGCGGGACCGCGTCAAGGTCACGCAGGAACACGACCCCGGCGAGCGCGCCGTCGAAGTCCACGACGGTGAACACCGTCCGCCCCGAGGCGGCCACGGCCGGCGCCACCACATCCTCCACGGCGGCGGCGACCGTACGCCAACCGGCCACACTCTCGGGGGCGGGCCCCATCACCTCGCCGACCCGGACCCCGGCCAGCAGCCGGTTCGTGCGCAACCGGGACTGCTCGAGCCGGCCGGCGCCAAGCGCGATCCAGCCCAGCAGCACCACCCACAGCCCCGCCGGGCTGGCCAGGAATGTCACGGCCAGGCCCGACGCGATCAGAGCCCAGCCGACGGCCACCGCGGCCCGGGCCACGGCGGCGTCGGCGCGTTCCCGGCTGCCCGTCCGGCGGTACACCGCGGACGCGAGCAGCCGCCCCCCGCCGGTGCGTGGCGTGGGCAGCAGCTCCGAGGCGGTGAGCAACAGCAGCAGGCCGCCCGCCCACAGCCCGACGCTGCCGGCGAGCGCCGCGGCGCCGCTGGGAGCAAGCCAGCCGAGCACGACGAGCACGCCTCCTCCGAGCCCGCCGACGAACAGGCCGGCGCGGGCGACGCGGGCGGCGGCCACAGGTTCTGTGATCTTCGTCACGGTGGTCAGCCGGCTGCCGAACGCACCGACCCTGATCCCGCTGACCTCGACACCGGCCCGGCGCGCGGCCGCGGCCCGGGCGAAGTCGGCGGCGAGCAGCACACCGAACACCACCCCGGCACCGATAAGCCCGGCGGACAGGTAGGCGGCGGTCGGGCGGCCCGGCACCGCGGCCGGGAGTATGAAGGCGGACAGCAGGAAGGTCAGCAAGGCGATGGCGACGGCGGCCCCGGGGCGTGCCGACACCGGTGTGTGAACCGTTCCCCTCGGCGCGTGGTCAGCGGTCATATCCGTTCGCTCCCCTTTCCGGGCAGGACGTATGCCGTGGGAAAGATCGCATCACCGGATTCGTCTCCTTCCAGGCTTCCCGGCCCCGGGCGCATGCACACGGCCGGACACCACGATTGTTGTTTAAAATCTCGTTACCGCAGCCGCCCCCGCCCGCAGCCGGCCCTGCCGTCCCGCCGGTTTCGTCGTCCCCGCGGCGGTACCGACCAGCACGGGATCCGCATCGGAGCGCGCAGCCCCGAGACGCTCCTCCCGGCGGCGAGCAATGTCTCACCCTGCTATCGAACCATCACCTGCCGCGATATAGGCTCGGTACATGCCTCGCGAATGGGACGCCCGTGGCTACGACTCCCTGCCGCTGCCCCACGAGCAGTGGGGCCTGCGCACCCTCTCCCGCCTGGCGCTGGCCGGCGGCGAGACAGTCCTCGACGCCGGCTGCGGCACCGGCCGTGACACCGCCGCCCTGCTCGACCGGCTGCCCCACGGGCGGGTGATCGCCGTGGACGGCTCCGCCGCCATGCTCGACCGGCTGCGAGCCCGGCTGGACGGCCGCACCGACCGCCTGGAGATCGTCCACGCGGACCTGGCCCGGCCGCTGCACCTGCCCGGCCCGA
>NZ_CAKKTL010000394.1:0-706 GCF_920664355.1 Protofrankia sp. CiP1_Cm_nod2 | reverse complement strand
CCGTGCTGGCCCCCGGCGGCCAGCTCGTCTTCGAATGCGGTGGGCACGGGAACATCGCGAACGTCAGCCGCGCCATCGACAGCCTGGTCGACGACGTGCCGGACGTGTGGAACTTCGCCGACGTCGCCGGGACGCGGGCCCGGCTGCGGGCCGCCGGCTTCGTCGACGCCGAGGTGGCGCTGGTGGCGGACCCGGCGGTCTTCCCCGACGACGACCTGCTGCTGCGCTACCTGGAAACGGTCGTCCTCGGCTCTCATCTCGACCGGCTGCCGCTCGACGAACGGGCCGCGTTCACCCGGGCGGTCGCCGAGCGCCTGCCCGAGCCCGTCGTCGACTACGTACGGCTGACCGTCCGCGCCGTGCGAGGCAACCATCCGGACCGGCAGTGCGCGCTGGCCTGACCGCGCCCCGCGGAACACAGTGCCCCGCGGAACACAGTTCCGCCCGCCCGCCGGGGCCGGCCCGGCCAGCCGTCTCATCGATCATCTAGAGCGCCGGCCAGGTAACCATACGTATCCCCACAAACAGTGGCACACTTCGATGGACGCCGGCCACCGGAGAAGATCGGCATAATTTTGTCGTTGTGTACGCTTTTGCGGCCAAAAAGCGTACACAACGACAAACTCTCCTGGATCATGACCTGTGCGGCCGGCCGTGGATGGGATCCGCGCTACCCGACCGGCGCCCTAGATCATCTTGGCTGGCT
>NZ_CAKKTL010000393.1:0-2523 GCF_920664355.1 Protofrankia sp. CiP1_Cm_nod2 | reverse complement strand
AGAGACAGGGCCCGGCGCCTGCCCGCGGGCGATCGCGGCGGCCGTCCCGACCGCGGCCGGCACCTGCGCGTCGGCGGCGTCCGGGACGGCGTGCCAGACATCCACGGATGAGCCCTGCCGGGCATGCGGGCGGGCGGGCCCGCCCGGCACCGGCCCGTCCGCGTCGGGCCGCTCGACCTGGTCGGCCAGCGCGTCCAGCTGGTCGGCAAGGCTCAACGCCTCGCCCAGGCATGTCTGAATGCCGGTGACGAGTGTCCGGACCCGCCGAGTGCCCGACACCACGACCTCCCCGCGCTCACACCGATGCCACGACGGAGCACCAACCTAATGGCAAGATCCGGTCAGGGCGGGGTTTTCCCTGACTCCGACGGCGTCCGCGGATGTGACGCTACCGGACGCGGACATCCGTATATCGTGCCCGGGCCAGGCGGGGGTGGTCCAGTACGGGCGGCTCGGCATCCGCGGTGCCGGCCGGCCCGCCCGGGCGGGCCGGCCGCTGGCGGCTGTCGCCCGGTCAGCCGCCGGTGGAGCGGCGGTAGGCCCTGACGCACCACGGCACGAAGACGACGAGCAGCCCGGCGCACCACGCCAGCGACTGGACCAGCGCGGAGGCCACCGGGCCGCCGAGGAACAGCGCCCGTGTCGCGTCGATCGTCACGGTGATCGGCTGATGCTCGGCGAAGGCCTGTAGCCAGCCCGGCATCGTGCTGACCGGGACGAACGCGGAGCTGGCGAAGGTCAGCGGGAAGACCCAGATGAACCCGGCCGACTGCGCCGCCTCCGCGTTGCGCACCGACAGCCCGATCACCGCCGACACCCAGGAGAACGCGTAGGAGAACAGCAGCATGAGGGCGAACCCGACCAGCGCCGCGGGCACGGTGGTGTCACCGAAGCGGAACCCGACCGCGATCCCGACCAGCAGCATGATCACGACTACGAACACGTTGCGGAACAGGTCCGAGAGGGTCCGGCCGGCCAGCAGCGCGCCCCGCGACATCGGCAGCGAGCGGAACCGGTCGATCAGGCCACGCTGACGGTCCTCGGCGAGCCCGACACCCGTCACCATGCTGCCGAAGATCGCCGTCTGGATGAAGATCCCGGGCATCAGGAAGTCCACGTAGTCCACCCCGGGCCCGACGTTGATCGCGCCGCCGAACACGTAGACGAACAGCAGCACGAACATCACCGGCTGGATCGTGGAGAACACCAGCAGCTCGGGCACCCGCCAGGTCTGGATCAGGTTGCGCCGGCAGATGACCCAGGCGTCCAGCAGTGACCAGACGAGCCGGCCGCGGCCCTCGACCGGCCGGACCGTGGCGGCGGTGGCGGCGACGGCAGCGTCGCCACTGATGGTGCTCATGTCGTCACCAGCTCCTCGGTGGTGCTCTCGTGCGGGTTCGCGGCCGCGTCCCCGTCGCGCGCGTGATGGCCGGTGAGCGCCAGGAAGACGTCGTCGAGGGTGGGCCGGTGCAGCGCGATGTCCTCGAGGGTCACGCCCGCCTCGTCGACGCCGCGGATCAGCTCCGGCAGCACACCGGCGCCGCGGTTCATCGGCGCGCTCAGCCGTCGCCGGTCGACGTCGACGCTCACCTCGCCGGAGGCGAACCGCGCCAGCACGCCGCGCGCGGCGTCGACGTCCCCGCCCCGGGCGATCACGATGTCGAGGCGGTCCCCACCCACCTGCGACTTCAGGTCGTCGGCGGTGCCCTCCGCGATGACCCGGCCACCGTCGATCACCGAGATGCGCCGGGCCAGCTGGTCAGCCTCCTCCAGGTACTGTGTTGTCAGCAGGACGGTGGCGCCGTCCCGGACAAGCTCCTCGATGACCTCCCACATCCGGATCCGGCTGCGCGGGTCGAGCCCGGTCGTCGGCTCGTCGAGGAAGAGCATGGGCGGCGCGAGAATCAGGCTGGCGGCCAGGTCGAGCCGCCGGCGCATACCACCGGAATAGGTGCCGGCCTGCCGGCGGGCGGCATCGGTGAGGTCGAAACGCTCCAGCAGGATTTCGGCACGGGCCCGCGCCGAAACGGCCGACAGCCGGTAGAGCCGGCCGAACATCTCCAGGTTCTCCTGGCCGGTGAGCCGTTCGTCGACGGCGGCGTACTGACCGGTGAGCCCGATCCGGGAGCGCAGCTCGTCCGCGTGTCGGCTGATGTCAAGACCGAGAACCTCGGCATGCCCGGAATCGGCACGCAACAAGGTGGTGAGAATTCTCACAGCGGTCGTCTTGCCGGCGCCGTTCGGACCGAGGACCGCGTGCACCGTCCCAGCCGCCACGCTGAGATCCAGACCGGCGAGCGCGACGCTCGCGCCGAAGCGTTTGTGCAGGTCGCGCGCGAGTACAGCGGGTTTGTCAGACACAGTTGGCGATCGTACGGCACGCCACCGACAACTCCGGGAACCGCGAAGTGACCTGCCGGCCGCGCGCGTATGGCGGCTCTCACCCGCTCTCCCGGGGCCCTCCCCGCGCGGCCGGGGATCGTCCGGCCGGCGGCCCGGCCCGGGGCCGGCGCGGGGCCGGCG
>NZ_CAKKTL010000392.1:0-2570 GCF_920664355.1 Protofrankia sp. CiP1_Cm_nod2 | reverse complement strand
CGCGGGAGACGCCCGGCCGGGGGCGGCGGCAGGCCGCCCGGGTGCGCGGCGCGCGGGTGCGGGCGTGGCCGGGGCTGCCGACGTCCGTGCCGGGGGTCACGTGGGTGGTCGTGGTCGTGCTGATCGTGGCGAACCTGAGCCCGCTGTGGCGCGGCCAGTTCGTCGAGGCGGGGCTGGACCGGCCCGAGAAGCTTCCCGACTACGAGCTACAGGCCGCCGCCGACCTGGACGCGGCCGGGACGGCCACCCGGGTGCTGGAACTGCCCGGGGCGCCCTTCTCCCACTACCGGTGGGGCACGACCCTCGACCCCGTCCTGCCCGGACTGATCGAACGGCCCTTCCTCTCCCGCGAACTGATCCCGCTCAGCGCCCCCGCGTCCGCCGACCTGCTGCGCGCGCTCGACCGCCGGCTGCAGGAAGGGGTGTTCGAGACCGGTTCGCTGGCCGACATCGCCCGGCTGATGGGCGTCGGCGACGTGCTGCTGCGCAGCAACTTCCAGTACGAACGGTTCCGCACCCCGCGGCCGGTGCCGACCTGGCGGCTGTTCACCGGCCCGGTGCCGGCGGGCCTGGACGCGCCGCGCCGCTTCGGGCCGCCGGTGACCGACACCTCGCGGATCCCCTTCAACGACGAGATCGCCCTGGGCACGCCCCCGGACGCCCCCGCGCCGCCGGCGCTGGCCGCCTTCGGGGTCCGGGACGCCAGGCCGATCGTGCGCACGGCGACGACCGCTGCCCCGCTGCTGGTCAGCGGGAACGGCGAGGGGCTGGTGGACGCCGCGGCCGCCGGGCTGCTGGCCGAGGCGGTGGCCGGGAACCGGGCCATCCTCTACACCGGCTCGCTGGCCGCGGACCCCGCCGGCCTGCGACAGGCCCTGGACGACGGCGCCGACCTGCTGCTCACCGACAGTAACCGGCGGCGGGCGGAACGCTGGAGCTCGGTCCGGGACGGGTACGGCTACGTGGAGGCCCCCGGCGGCGCGCCGCTCACCCCCGACCCGAACGACAACCGGCTGCCGGTCTTCCCGGACGCCACCGAGGCGTCCCAGACCGTCGCCGTGCTGCGGCCTGCCGGCCAGCCCGCGCCGACCGCCTCCACGCGGATCGCCTCGGTGGAGGCGACCGACTACGGCAACACGTTCTCCTACAGCCCGCCGGAACGCCCGGCCGGCGCGGTCGACGGCGACCCGGACACCGCCTGGCGGGTGGGCGCGTTCGCCAACCCGGCCGGGCAGCGCCTGCGCGTCGGCCTGGCCGGCCCGGTGACCACGGACCGGGTGCGGCTGGTCCAGCCGCTCACCGGCGCGCGCAACCGGTGGATCACCCAGGTGACGCTGCGCTTCGACGGCGGCTCGCCAGTGACGGTGCCGCTCACGGACAGCTCCCGGGATCCCGCCGGCCAGGTGCTGTCCTTCCCCGCCCGCAGCTTCACCCGGCTGGACATCACCATCGACGCCACCAACATCGGGGAGCGCGCGAACTACGCCGGCCTGTCCAGCGTGGGGTTCGCCGAGGTCGACATCGTGTCACCGGACGGGAGCGCGCCCCACGTCCAGGAACTGCTGCGGATGCCCACCGACCTGCTCTCCGCGACCGGCGCGGACTCCCTGCGGCACCGTCTGACGTTGCAGGTCACCCGGGACCGCGCGGACCCGGCCGAGCCGTTCAAGTCCGACACCGAGCCGGCCGTCGCCCGCGTGTTCACCCTGCCGGCCGCGCGGGCCTTCACCCTGACCGGCACCGCCCGGGCCTCCGCCTACGCCGACGACCTCGTGCTCGGCGCCTCGGCCGGCCGGCCGGCCGGCGGGGTCACCACCGCGTCCTCCGGCCGGCTGCCCGGCGACCTGGCGGCCGGCAGTGCCAGCGCCTTCGACGGCGACCCGGCCACCGCGTGGAGCCCCGGCTTCGGCATGCAGCAGGGCGCCTGGATCCAGGTCGACTCCCCCCGGCCGGTGGACCTGTCCGAGCTGACGCTGTCCGTGGTCGCCGACGGCAGCCACTCCGTGCCCACCGCCCTGGGGCTGATCGTGGACGGCCGGCGGGTGGACACCCTCACCGTCCCGCCGGTCAGCGACCTCGGGCAGCCCGGCGCGAGCCGGACCGTGACGATGTCCTTCCCGCCCGTGCGGGGCAGCAGTATCCGGCTCGTCGTCGACAGGGTGCGGGTGGCCACCACCATCGACCCGATCAGCGGGACCCAGATCTCCATGCCGGTCGGGCTCGCCGAGGTCGGCCTCGCCGGCCTGCGGGTGCCCCCGCCGCGGGCCGAGCTGCCCGGCACCTGCCGCGACGACCTGATGACGATCGACGGGCGTCCGGCTCCCGTGCGGATCACCGGCTCCAGCGCGGACGCGCTCGGCCGCGCCGGGCTCGCGGTGTCACTGTGCGGTGATCCGATCACCCTGGGCCCCGGCGAGCACGTGCTGCGGACCGTCGAGGGCGCGCGGACCGGCTACGACCTCGACCGGCTGATCCTCACCTCGCAGCCCGTGGGCGCACCGGCGGCACCGGCAACGGCCGGCCCCGCGCCGGCGGGCCCGGCCGCCACGGCCACGGCCACGGGTTCGACG
>NZ_CAKKTL010000391.1:1351-2977 GCF_920664355.1 Protofrankia sp. CiP1_Cm_nod2 | reverse complement strand
GGGTCACGGCGGCGGCCGCGGCCAGCGGGCGGGCTGTCGCCACGGCCGTCCGCGCCCGGCGGCCCCGGCCGCCCGTCCTGGCGTCCGTCCTGGCGTCCGCGCTGGTGTCCGTCCCGTTGTCCGGCCCGGACGGGCGGGCGGATCCGGTGGCGCCCGTGGCCGGCGCGGCCGCGCGGATGACGGCCGCGGCCAGCAGCGCGCCGGTGCCGGCGGCCGCGGCGGTCACCAGCGGTGTGCCGCCGAGTGCCGCGAGCGGTGCCAGCGGCGCGTCCGCCTGGCTGAAGGCCAGCTTCCCCCACGGGAAGCCGCCGAAGGGCGCCCGCGCGCGTACCGCCTCCTGTACGGCCCACACCGCGGCCACCCACAGCGGCCATCCACGCATCCGCGTCACCGCGGTGCTCGCGGGGGCGACCAGCGCGAGCAGGGCCGCCTCGCCGGCCGAGAGCGCCACCCAGCCGTCGATGCCGACGAACATCACGAAACGCAGCATCGCCAGCATGAAGCCGAGACCGAACAGCATGCCGAGGGCGAACGACCAGCGCAGGCGCACACCGCGCACGGCCAGGGTGAGGGCCGCGACCGCGACCGGCGCCAGCGGCCAGATCCCGGTGGGCGGGAACGCCAGGTACAGCAGCACGCCGGCGGTGGCCGCCACCAGCGGCCGGGTCAGCCGGCGGGCCAGGCGCCGAACCAGCCGCTGGGGCGGCCGTTGGGATGACGGGGCATCCGCGTCCGCCCCGGACGTGTCGTCCGCGCAGGTCACGGCACCGCGGCTCGTGCCGCGGCCCGCGCTCGGCATGTCCTGGGCTGTCACACTTCCAGTGTCGGCCACCGGCTGGGCCGCCATCGACCGGGTCGGCGAAACATCCGCCTCCCGGGCCCGGGAGGCCGCCGCGGCTCAGGCCCGGACCGGAGACGACGCCAGGACCCTGTGGTGACACATCCTGTCATGATCATGGGGGCAAGTGTGGAACGAGTACGGAAACGGCTGCTAAGGCGACCGTTCGTCCTCTCGTTCCCCCGGATGGGGACCCATGATGCGCACGGTTCCCGGCGGGTGTCGGTGTTGCCTGGTTGGCATCTCAGCCCCGGGCGGGCCGTTCGGGGCCGTGCGCGGCAGGCGGTGCAGCGGCCTTGTCCCGGTGGTCGGCGAGCGGGAGCAGCGCCACGCCAATGATGATCAGGGCCAGGGAGCCCGTCTTGAGCCAGTTGGCGCGCTCCGTGCCCAGAGCGATGCCGATGACGGCGACCGCGGTGGTCCCCAGCGCCCCGAAGGCGGCGTACGACACGCTCGGGCCCAGCCTCGTGAGCGCGACACCGAAGAGGTAGGTGGTCAGGAGGAACCCGAGGACGGCGAGGACCGAGGGGACCATGTTGCGGAAGCCGTGGGAGGCGGCGAGGGCGTAGGTGGCTGCCACGTCGCAGGCGATCGCGGCCACCAGAGCCAGCCAGCTCATCAGGGTCCTTCGGGAGGGATCGGCCGGCTGCCGGTGGCCGGCGGCCGGGCGGTGGGCGACATCGGTGGCGGTCATTCCTTCCCTCTTCCCGGGCCTCTTGCTTCCCGGGCCTGGTGGCTGCTTCCCGGCGGCTGCCCGGCTGCCTCCCGGTAGCAGGGCTCCCGGTGGC
>NZ_CAKKTL010000391.1:0-955 GCF_920664355.1 Protofrankia sp. CiP1_Cm_nod2 | reverse complement strand
GATTTTTGTGTACTGATTGTCTAATAGTTGATATATCTACTGTGAAGTCTGTGCGTTGTGAAAAAGTTCGAAAAAGATCGATGACAGTCCGGCGTCCGCGGCCCGAGGCATCCCGAGGGGCCCGGATAAAAACAATTAACGCGCAATTCGCGCTGTGTGGTCATCCGCGGCCATGGCGCGACCATGCACACGTCATGCCTGACTGACGCGCCGCCGCGGCGGCGAGAGCGCGCCGCGTCCGGGGAACCGAGAAGAACGGGAGACGGATCCGCGGAGAACGTGTGGTTGACAGCGACCGAGTAACGACCGGTACCGTTCATCCTGTCCACTCATCAGACGGCTGCGGGAGTGCCTTCCCTGACAACTGGACCGGCCGGCGGCCAGCGGGCGGTCACACGTCCCTGATCGCCTGCTACCAGGCCCGGTCAGCGGCGGGGTTCGGACAGGAAGTTTCTCGTCGCTGGCGAAGGGGGGCTGCAGGACAGCCCGGAGGGTCCCAGATCGTCCCCTAGACAACGATGTCGCGTCCGCATCCGGCGGTGCACGATATCGGTCCGAAGGGCGGTCCGGGACCCTTTCTCGTGTCCTCTTCCTGCCAGGGGCGCTGTCTCTTCCTGCCAGGGGCACGGCTTCCTGCCGGAAGCGCTCCGGCGGGCCCTACAGCAGGTCGTGGATGATCGTGCCGCGCACGACCGTGCGTACGCAGGCCGGCGTGGGCCCGTCGAGATCGGGCAGGCCGGCGACGGCGGCGCGCGGGTCGGTGGACCATGCCGCGACGCGGGAGTCCGGTACCTGCACCACCAGCTCCCCCGTCACCCGCCAGACCGCGAACGTCGCGGGGGCGCCGGGGGCGAGCAGCCCGCTGCCGTCGCCGTCGGCCCGGGCCGCCCGCCACCCGCCCCTGGTCGCGGCGGCGAACGCCGCCCGGGCGCTCAGCGCCGCCGACGGTGTGCGG
>NZ_CAKKTL010000390.1:0-2589 GCF_920664355.1 Protofrankia sp. CiP1_Cm_nod2 | reverse complement strand
GCCCGCCGCGGTGGCGGCGGCACCGCCGGGGCGTCCGGTGGCGGTGCGTCCGGCCGGGGCGCCGGCTGCCTCGGCCCGGGTGGCGGCCTGCCGCCGGGAGAGGTACTCGTCCACCCCGCCGGGCAGCATGACCAGCGACCCGTCGCCGAACATGGCGAAGATCGTGTCGCAGGTTCGTTCCAGGAAGTAACGGTCGTGGCTGACAGCGACGATCGTGCCCGGCCAGGAGTCCAGGACGTCCTCCAGCGCGGTCAGCGTGTCGGTATCCAGGTCGTTGGTGGGCTCGTCCAGCAGCAGCACGTTCGGCCGTTGCATGAGCAGCCGCAGCAGCTGCAGCCGGCGGCGCTCCCCACCGGAAAGATCGCCCACGCGGGTCCACTGCCGGGCCGAGGGCAGGCCGAACTGCTCCAGGAGCTGGCCGGCGGTCAGCTCCCGGCCGCGGCCCACCTCCAGCACCCGGCCGGCCTGTTCCACCGCCTCCAGCGCGCGCAGGCCCGGGTCCAGCTCGTGGATCTCCTGGGCGAGCAGGGCGGGACGCACGCTCCTACCGGCCTTCACCTGGCCCGCGTCCGGGCCCACCTGCCCGGTCAGCAGGCGCATCAGCGTCGTCTTGCCGCTGCCGTTGGCCCCGACGAGACCCACCCGGTCCCCCGGGCCCAGCCGCCAGGTCACGTCCGCCAGCAGCACACGGTCGCCGATACGCAGCGTGACATCCTCGACGTCGTAGACGTCCTTGCCGAGACGGGAGGCGGCGAAGCTGCGCAGGCCGAGAGTGTCCCGGGCGGGCGGCTCGTCGGCGATCAGCACGTTGGCCGCCTCGATCCGGAAACGCGGCTTGCTGGTGCGGGCCGGTGGGCCCCGGCGCAGCCAGGCCAGCTCCTTGCGCAGCAGGTTCTGCCGCCGCGCCTCGGCGGCGTCGGCCTGCCGCGTGCGCTCCGCCCGGGCGAGCACATACGCGGAGTAACCGCCGTCGTAGGCGTCCACCCGGCCGTCGACGACCTCCCAGACCCGCTCGCAGACCTCGTCGAGGAACCACCGGTCGTGGGTGGCCACGAGCAGCCCGCCGCGCCACGACCGCAGGTGGGCGGCGAGCCAGGCCACACCCTCGACGTCGAGATGGTTGGTGGGCTCGTCCAGGACCAGCAGATCGATGTCGTCGACGAGCAGCGCGGCCAGCGCGACGCGCCGGCGCTCACCACCGGAGGAGCGCCCGACCACGGCGTCGAGCCGGTCGAGCAGCCCCAGGCCGGCAAGCACCGACCGGCGCCGCGGATCCGCCGCCCAGACGTGGTCGGGAACGTCACCGACCACGGCCTGGCGCACGGTCGCGTCGGGCGCGAGCCGGTCGTCCTGGGCCAGCAGGCCGGCCCGCACGGAACCAGCCCGCACGATCCGGCCCGCATCCGGGCGGGCCTGGCCGGCGAGCAGCCGCAGCAGGGTGCTCTTGCCCGCCCCGTTGCGGCCGACCACCCCGATGCGCTCACCGGTCCCGATGCCCAGGCTCACCCCGTCCAGCAGGGTGCGGGTGCCGAAGGCGGCCACCACCGCCTCCATCGTCACCAGGACGCCGCTCATCCGACGGTCACCCAGCGTTCCGGCGGCCCGGGGCCGTCAGCCGGCTCGTCCCAAGGCGCCACCCAGACGGCGCCAACCAGGACAGCGCCGGCAAGGACGGCGTTGCCTGGGCTGCCCCGGACAGTGCTGGCCGGGACAGTGCTGGCCGGGACGGCGCTGCCTGGGCTGGCGGCCGGTCCCGTCCGGCGGTGATGCTCCTGCGCGCGGTCATCCGCTGGAGCCGCCCGGATCGACCACACGCGCGCCCGGCACCGGGCCGTGCGCGTGCCGTACCGCCCGGCACACACCCATCCCGGCCAGGCTCGCCGCCAGAGCCACGCTCTGCTCCGCGTCCCGCGCCAGGAAAGCGCAGGTCGGCCCGGAACCGCTGACGATGGCGCCGACCGCCCCGAGCTCGACGCCGGTTTCCAGCACCCGGCGCAACGACGGGCGCAGCCGCAGCGCGGCCGGCTGCAGGTCGTTCACCAGCGCCCGGCCCAGCTCGACCGGATCGCCGGTGCGCAACGCGGCCAGCACTGCGTCCGGCGGGGTCGGCTCGGTACGCAGGCGTCCCTGTGACAACCGGTCGAACTCGGCGTAGACCGACGCGGTGGACAGGCCGCCGTCGGCCAGCGCGAACACCCAGTGGTACTCGCCGCGCCCCAGCACCGGCGTGAGCTGCTCACCGCGGCCGGTACCCAGCGCCGTCCCACCCGCGAGCGGGAACGGCACGTCGCTGCCGAGCCCGGCGGCGAGCTCGGAGAGGACCGACCTGTCCAGACCGGTGCCCCACAGGGCGTCGAAGGCGACCAGCGAACCGGCCGCGTCAGCGCTGCCACCGGCCATCCCGGCCGCGACCGGAATACCCTTCGCCATGGTCATGTGGGCGGCCGCCCCCCGCACACCGGCACGGGCGGCAAGCACATGGGCCGCGCGGACGGCCAGGTTGTCCACCCCGGTCGGGACCAGGGAGATCCGGGCCGCGGCCGCGCTCGCCGCGGCGTCGCCAGCCGGCGCGGACGGCCCGGGCCGGCC
>NZ_CAKKTL010000389.1:0-2623 GCF_920664355.1 Protofrankia sp. CiP1_Cm_nod2 | reverse complement strand
TGCCGTGCACGCGGATTCGCTGCCCGTCGGGAATCAGCCAACTCGACCAGCCGCACTGACCACGGGCACATCGCCCTGGGTGCGGACGTGGTGGCCGTCAGCCCCTCCTCGGCGCGACCGCGGCCTGAGTCAGGCATATTCCGAGGCGGAACAGGAAGGTCGACGCGACCACAATGCCCGACGATCACGGTTACCAGGCGGCCCGGAAGTGCCCGGAACCGCCAGCCCGCCACGCGGAAGGGACCAAGGACCGTGTGGAGCGGATCGAGGCCCGGCACCTGCGGCTGCCCTGACCGGAGGCGGCGGGCTGGAGGGGACCGTCCGTGACCTGACAGCGTGGGAAAGCCCGTGCTGCTCGTTCATCCAGCCGGGACTTGCTTTGGAGCACGTCATGTTCGTGGTCTCCTTGGTGACCGCCGCTGCCTGAGGGCCACCCACGAACTGCGGAACCCGGACCTCTCGCCGCCGATGAAAGCCGCAGGAGCGGATCGCCGCGATCGACGATCAAGTGTTGTTCAAGGTGAAGATCCAGCACTGATGCTCACCGTCAGCCAGCGCTATCCGTCCACGTTCGTAGACATCGTGAATTGCCTACGAACGTAGGCAGTCTGTATTGTCTACGAACGAAGGCAAGCTGGGCCGCCTACGAGTGTGGACAGGATGCCGCTATGGCCAACATCACCAACGCCCGTCAGCTCGGAGCGGAGGTACGCGAGGCCCGTAAGAAGCGGGGCCTGTCACAAGAAGACCTCGCTGCCCAGGCAGGAGTCTCCCGCGCCTGGCTGACCCGCTTCGAGACCGGCCATCCGACGGCGAGCGTCGAGCCCCTCTTCCGGGTGCTCGGCGCCCTGGACCTGAGCCTGGACCTGGCCGAACGCACGGTCACCGACGCGGAGGCCGCGGTGCTCGCGGCCCTCGCCGCACGGGCGAAGCGCTGATGGCCGCACGCAGCCTGCTGGTCGTCCTCTACGGCGTCGTGGTCGGCCGGGTCGCGCAGCGCAGCGCCGCCGCCGAGCCCGAGTTCACCTACGAACCGGCCTACCTCGCGGCCAGACCCGGCACTCCCCTGGGCGTGCGGATGCCGCTGAGCGGGACGACCTACCGGGGTAAGAGTGTCCGTGCCTTCCTCGAGGGTGTGCTGCCTGAAGACCCCCGGACCCGGCAGCGCTGGGGGGCCGCGCTGGGCGTCGAGCCCGATGACACCTTGGTGATCCTCTCCCGGATGGGCTGGGACTGTCCCGGTGCGGTGCAGTTCTGCGAGCCCGACGTGCTCGACGAGATGTTCTCCCGCGCCCAGGAACTGCGGCCCGTCAGCGACCAGGACATCGCGGAGCGGCTCAACGCACTGCGCACCGGGGACGCGGCCTCCTGGAGCCTGCCCGACGAGCACTGGTCGCTGCCCGGTCAGCAGTCGAAGTTCGCGCTCGTGAAGCTGCCCACCGGCTGGCACGAGGCGCACGGTTCCGCGGCGACAACCCACATCATCAAGCCCGGTATCGGGCGCCTTCACCACCAGTCCCTCGTCGAGCACGCCACGATGCGCGCGGCCAGCGCGCTCGGTCTCGACGTCGCCCACACCGAGTTCACCCGTTTCGGCGATGGCGACGGCGAGCCGGCGATCGTCATCGAGCGCTACGACCGCGTCATCCTCGACGACGGTGGCGTCCTACGCCTCCATCAGGAGGACTTCTGCTCCGCCAGCGGACGGCTCCCATCGAAGAAGTACGAAGCGCACGGCGGGCCCGGACTCGCGGATCTCGCCCGGATCGTCGAGCAGAACTCACGCGGCCAAGCCACCGCCGGCTTGGCCGCACTTGGAGACTTCGCCGCCATCAACTACGTCACCGGCGCGCCCGACGGCCACTCGAAAAACGTCTCCCTACTGCTGCTTCCCAACGAGATCAAGGTCGGCCCGCTCTACGACCTCGCCACCAGCCTGCCCTACGACGGCGACCCGGGCCTGCGCGAGGTCGCCATCGGGATTGGCGGCCGGCGGAAGTTCGGACAGGTGCTCGGCAGGCACTGGGACCGCGCGGCGGCTGTCCTCGGTATCCCTGCCGAGCAGTACCGCAAGACCGCCAGGGACATGGCTGAACGCTTCCCGGACGCGTTCTCCGACGCGCTCACGGAGGTCGGCACGCCCGAGGCCGAGGGGGTACGGACACGCTCGATCGACCGCATTGCCCGGCATACCCGTCAGATGGTGGAACGCCTCGACGATCCACCGGAACGCTGACGTGGCCCTGTGGGCGGCTGCGTACGCGGAAAACGTTTTGCACCTTTTCGAGTCGGCGCAGCCCCTCGCTGGATGTTTAATTTGTCTTGGTTACTGCTTATGTTCCATCGGGGTCTCGCCAGGTGGGGGTGGTCCCGCCCGTGATGCGTTTGGCCATGTTGTCGATCATAGCGATATGGATCATTGCTGCGAGGCTGGGCGATCTTCTTGGCGGCGTCGGTGCCCTGGCTGGTAGGGGGCGTCGCTGGAGGTCTTGACGCTCTGGGTGTCCAGGATGCAGGCGGTCGGCTCGGGAGCGCGGCCGTCGGCGGCGCGGGCCAGGCCGGTCAGCTCATAACCGAGCCGGGAGAAGATGCCCTCGCCGTGCCTGGCGGCGTAACAGAAGTA
>NZ_CAKKTL010000388.1:0-2721 GCF_920664355.1 Protofrankia sp. CiP1_Cm_nod2 | reverse complement strand
GCCTGGCGCGACGTCGCCACCTCGGCGCTGGCCACCGCCCGGCAGGCCGCCGAGGCCAACGCCGCGCCGCTGAACCGGCGCGGCGAGCTGCGCGGGCTGCTCCACGCGCTGCACGCGAAGGCGGTGCGCCACGGCGTGGCGCAGGCCCCGGACCTCGACGCCGTCTTCCGGCGGGCGCGGGAGACGCTCTACACCTCGCCGGTCGACCTCGACGCGGCCGACGAACTCGTGATGTCGTACGCCGCGAAACTGGTCGACCGCACCGATCTCGAGGAGCCGACGCGATGAGCCAGCAGTCGAGCCCGGCGGCGTCCGCCGGGGCCCGGTGCCAGGAGCCGGGGTGCGGCGGCACGGTCCAGCCGGACGGGTTCTGCGACGAGTGCGGGACCGCCCCCTCTCCCGCATCCCCCGCATCCCCTTCCGCCGCCTCGGGGCCCGCCATGTCGGTCCCCGCCCCGCCGAGGCCCGGGCCGGCCGCCCTGTCGGTGCCGTCGCGGCAGCGGCCGTCGTTCCCGTCGGCGTCGAGCTCCGCCTCGTCACTGGTCTCGTCCCGCGCCTCGCGGGCCGGCCGGGCCAGGGGCTCGAAGCCGTCCAGGTCGTCGGTGCGCCGGCTCGGCGCCGGGCTGGTACAGGTGCCCGAGACGACCGTCCCGGACCCGGCCTCGCTGGTACGGACCAGCCCGGTGGTGCCGGAGAACAAGCGGTTCTGCCGCAACCGCGGCTGCGAGCAGCCGGTGGGACGCAGCCGGCAGGGGCGGCCGGGCCGTACGACCGGCTTCTGCGTCCACTGCCAGCGGCCGTTCTCGTTCGAGCCGGGGTTACGCCCCGGCGACAGGATCGGCCCCCCGGTGAGCTCCAGCGACAGGGCCCCCCGCTACGAGGTGGTGGGCGCGATCACCCATGGCGGCCAGGGCTGGATCTATCTGGCCCTCGACCACAGCGTGGAGGGCCTGCGGGTCGTGCTCAAGGGGCTGCTCGACGTCGGGGACGCCAGCGCCCACAGCGCCGCCATCGCCGAGCGGCGCTTCCTCGCGTCCGTCGACCACCCGACGATCGTCAAGATCTACACTTTCGTCGAGCATGCCGGGACCGGCTACATCGTGATGGAGTACGTCGGCGGGACGTCACTGCGCGAGCTGCTCAGGCGGCGCCGCGCGGCGCTCGGCCAGCCGGACCCGCTGCCGGTGGCGGAGGCGGTCTCCTACCTGCTCGCGGTGCTGCCGGCGTTCGCCTACCTGCACCGCAACGGCCTGCTGTTCTGCGACTTCAAGCCGGACAACGTGATGCTCGGGCAGGACACCCTCAAGCTCATCGACCTCGGCGCGGTCCGCCGGGCCGACGACGTCAGCAGCGACGTCTACGGCACGCCGGGCTACCAGGCACCGGAAGTCGGCAACCAGTTACCATCGGTAACCTCCGACCTGTACACGCTGGGACGCACGCTGGCCACGCTGATCCTGGACTTCCGTGGCAACACCTCCACGTACAAGCACTCGTTACCGCCGCCGGACGACCACCCGCCGCTGCTCCGCTACGACTCGCTGCACCGGTTCCTGCTGAAGGCCACCGCATCTTCGCCGGACGACCGGTTCGCCAGCGCCGACGAGATGCACGACGAGCTGCTGGGCGTGCTGCGCGAGGTCGTGGCCGCGGAACGTGGCATGCCGGCGCCCGCCCCGAGCCGGCGGTTCACCGGCGACACCCACCTGACCGGCGAGAACCCGGACGGCAGCCGGGCCGAGCCGGCCGCCTCCGTGCTGCCGACGTTGCGGGTCGATCCCGACGACCCGGCCGCCAGCACGCTCGCCGCGCTGCCGGACACCGACGCCGCCGCGCTCGCCGAGCTGCTGGCGGCGATCCAGCCGGCCACCGTCGAGGTGCGGCTGCGGCTGGCCCGCGCCCAGCTCGACGCCGGCCGGTACGAACAGGCCCGCCGGACGCTCGACGCGATCGAGGACGAGGACCCGTGGGACTGGCGGGCCGGCTACTACCGTGGCCTGGTCGCGCTGGCCGAGGGCGACGTCGCCACCGCGCGCGCCGAGTTCGACGGCGTCTACAGCGAGGCGCCGGGCGAGCTCGCGCCCAAGCTCGCGCTGGCACTGGCCGCCGAGGCCGACGGCGACACGGGCTACGCCGAGCGGATGTACGACGTGGTGTCGAGCACCGACGACTCGTTCACCAGCGCGGCGTTCGGGCTGGCCAGGGTGCGGACGGCGGCCGGGGACCGGCAGGGCGCCGCCGACGCCTACCGGCGGGTGCCGCCGACGTCGGCGGCCTATCTCGACGCCCAGGTCAGGCTCGCCCGGCTGCTGGGGACGGTGACGGCCGCCGGTCCGCCCGACCGGGCCGGGCTGGCCGAGGCGTCGGCCGTCCTCGGCCGGCTCACCCTGGACCCGGCCCGGCGCGCCGCGCTGGAACGCGACCTGCTGGCCACCGCCGTCGACCTGGTGGGCTCCGGCGCCGTCGTGCCGGACGACTCGGTGACGGTGGTGAGGCGGCCGCTGCGCGAGGAGGACCTGCGGTTCGGGCTCGAGGCTGCCTACCGGGAGCTGGCCAGGCTGGCACCCACCGTCGACGGCCGGTACTCCTACGTCGACGAGGCGAACCGGGTCCGGCCGAGGACTCTGACGTGAGCCCGCACCCGGACATCGACGACGGTGTCGTGACCGACGGCCCGGCCGCCACAGGCCCGGCCGCCACAGGCCCGGCCGCCACAGGCCC
>NZ_CAKKTL010000387.1:0-2767 GCF_920664355.1 Protofrankia sp. CiP1_Cm_nod2 | reverse complement strand
GAGAGTACGGGTCGTGGGTCGGCCGGGTTGCTGGGACTGTCCGGCTTCGAGATCGAGCAGGTGGAACAGGAAGCGGACGGCTCGTTCTCGGTGCACGTGTCGACCGCGCCGGGGGTGGCGGAGTGCTGCCCGGACTGCGGGGCGCCGTCGGGCCGGGTGAAGGAGAGCGTCGGGCACACGGTGCGCCATCTGGTTGTGGCCCCGATGCGGGTGACGTGGCGCAAGAACCGGCTGGCCTGCGGAAATTCCACCTGTGAACGGAACGGCTTCGTCGCGGCGACCCCGCTGGCGGTGCCCGGCGGGCGGGTGTCGGTAGCCGCGCTCGGGCTGACGAGCGTGCTGGCAGGAATGCCGGGCCGACGACGATCCCGCCGCGGGCCACCGTCCGACAATGTGGTGGCCATCGCGCGCGGGGCTTCGTAGATCGTTTCGGGAGCTGGCTGAGGAACGGACGGCGCGGACGGCGTAAGGCGTCCGGCCATCCGCGGTGTCGGCGACGCTACCGGTTCCCGCCGGGATCCCGGCTGGTCTGGATCTCGGGGTGGTGGGCGGCGAACCATCGGATCCAGCGTCGCTGGCCGGGGGTTTCGACCGCCCGCGGCCGGTAGTGCCGCCGGGCCCAACCGACGGCATCGGCGGCGGGGTGGCCGGCGAGGACGGCCATGCAGGCAAGGACGGTTCCGGTGCGGCCGGTGCCGCCGCCGCAGGCGACCTCGACCCGTTGCCCGCCGTGGGCGAGCAGGTAGGCGTGGCAGATCATGGCGGCGGCCGTCCCGTCGTCCCGAGGGGCGCGGAAGTCAGGCCAGTCGATCCAGCCCGCGGGCCAGCCGGGATGCCAGCGGGGCCCGTGGGGCCGGGGGAGCCGGTGGCGCGACGCGAGATAGAGGCCGTAGGTGGGCAGCGGCCCGGACGGCAGGGGCTCGCGCCGGCCGCGGCCGCGCACCATGGTTCCGTCGGGTAGCGCGATCGCGCCGGTGAGTTGGCCGCTCATCGACGCATCATGCCTGTTGTTCACAATTCCTCCCGTGGCCGTCCTGCTGTGGCCGGTCGCTGTCTCCTGCCGTCGGTTGTCGTTCGTGTCGTGACGGCGGGTCGGCGGTAGGCGGTCGGCGGGGCGATATGGCCTGTCCAGGGTGCCGGCATGCCCGCGACAGCGTGGCAGTGACGGTGACGTGACGGTGACGTGACGGTGACATGGTGAAGGCGACGCGACAGGAGAGCGGGGCCGGGTGGCATGGCCGCGGTGCCCCGCGGGGCAGGCGAGGAGAAGATATGTGGAACGTATGCGATTCCCATATCCGCCCGGTCGTCCGCCGTGCGGATATGGGAATTGTCCGGACGGCGTTCGTGCACCTGCCTGGCAGGTTGTCAAGATAATGGCGGCCTTCCGTCACCGGCGGGACGGCCCGATCTGACGGGCTACGCTCCGATGCGGCGGACCTCATCGGCATCCGGGTTTCTTCCCGGCGCTTGCTCCCGGGTACGGCGTCCGGGCCGAGGGCTCGTCCGCCGGTGTGTATCCCGGAAGGAGACGTCCGCATGGCCACCTTACAGGATCTTATCGACGTCTGCCGGCACGAGGAAGCCATCTATCGGCCCAGCGGACGCAACAACTTCACCAAGTACGGCCGTGAATTCGGTGCGGACGGCCAGCCCTGGTGCATCATGTTCTGCTACGTGGTGGCCGGCTATGCTGGCGTGACCCTCCCGTACAAGACTGCCGGGGTCGTCGATCTGGCCGTCTGGGCGTCCAGAAACGGGAGGAAACGGACGCCGGACGCGATTCAGCCGGGCATGATGGTGGCCTTCGACTGGACCCTGACGCGGACCGGGTCGATCCCCGTGAAGACGCATGCCGGCTGGTGCATCGAACGGTCCGGCCGGACGATAACGACGGTCGAGGGGAACGTCGGCAACCAGGACGAGGTTGTCAGCAGGACGTACGGCGTGGACGACAAGGTGGTCTGGCTGGGGGTGGACTTCACCGACCTGTTCCCGGCCGGAAACAGGTTCATCCGTTACCCGAAGCTGGCCAGGGGTGCGAAGGACCATGCTCCCACCGGCGCGTTCCCGGATCCCATGAACCCCGTCCAGACCCTGCAGAACGCACTGAACATCGTGAGCGGCCGGGAAGGAGAGCATCCCGACCGGCTGGCTCCGGACGGGGATTTCGGTCCGTTGACAGAACAGGCCGTCCGCGACTTCCAGGATTTCTTCAAGGTGCCCGAGATCGGTGGCACCGTCGGCGCGAACACCTGGGAGGTCCTGGACTACGTTCTCGACCTCAAAGGACGATGACCGCGAGCCGTACGGTCGAGGAGAAGCGTCTCCGGCGGGTGTCGCCGGAGACGATGGACTGAACCTCACACCGCGGCGGCCGGGAGGGCTGATTGGCCGGCTGCCGCGCGATCGAACATCCGTCCTGGAGCGCCGGTCAGGTAACCATACGTATCCCCACGTATCCCGCGAACGGCGGCACGCTTCGATGGACGCCGGTCACCGGAGAAGATCGGCGTGAGTTTGTCGTTGTGTACGCTTTTGCGGCCAAAAAGCGTACATGGCGACAAAGTCGCCTGAATCATGATCTGTGTGGATGGTCGTGGATGGGATCCGCGTTACTTGACCGGTGCTCTAACGTGTGCAGGTCACGTTGGATACGCCTTTGCTGGCGGCGGTGACGGTGTTGGTGCAGGAGACGATGTTGTGGGTCGTGGTGGGTTTGTCGATGTTGATGCCGTAGCCGGGGCCGCGGACGTCGAGCTGGTTT
>NZ_CAKKTL010000386.1:0-2773 GCF_920664355.1 Protofrankia sp. CiP1_Cm_nod2 | reverse complement strand
GGGCACCACCGCCGGCCAGCGCGCTGGAGAGGCCCAGGCCGGCCAGGCCGAGGAACTCCCGCCGCCCGAGCCCGCCGCGGCCCGCCGCCGGCCGGGCCGGGCGCCGGTGGGCCCCCCGGCGCGCGGACGTGCGTGGCATGGTCAGACCGCGCAGGAGGGCGGGATGGCAGGTATCACAGCGGCCGTCATCCGGCGCGTCGGCAGCGGGCTCTCCAGAACTCGGCGTCATCTCGACCCCTCCACAGGTAGACGAAAAGTAGCGATATCGCTTCTGATCGTTGATTGCGATCGGCACCCTTCTCGCCTGTATTCAACTGCGTGTCCAGATGGCTACTTTTAGGGCCACAATGTGGCACCATGCTCCGGACGGCACCGGCGCACCAGCACCCCGGCGATCATGCTTTTCCCGCGGCCGCGGTCGGAAAACCGACGTCCGACCGGAGCAACCAGTACCAGTGGACGAGAGTCCAACATGTGCGACAGCCGGAACCGCTTCGGTTCGGGAGGAGTGGATGACCATGGCGCTGGTTCATCACGATCCGCATGACGGGGTCCTGATCACCCGGATCGGTCAGGCGGAGATAACGGTCCGGCCCGAGCCACCGGCCGCCGCGGGACAGGCGCCGGTGATCCTGCTACGCCTGGACGCCCCGATGCTCGACGCCCTCGCCGCCGCCTATCTCACGCCCGAGGAGGCCCGCATGCTCGCCGAGGTGCTGCTGCGCTCGGCCGACCTGCTGCGCCCGGCAAGCCCCTGGCGCACCCCCGGCACCTGAACCAGCGGGACGCGGCGTGACGGCACAACGACCCGTCCCGCCCTTGTCACCGGACCTGAAAACCGGCCGGCGCGTCACCGCGCCCCGGCGGTATTCACGGAATCTCAACAGGCTGACGGCGATTTTACCCTGTCGATATCCGGACAGGCCTGCCACGGCACGACGGCCTCGCATTCATCCGAGTCAGCGGATATACCGGATGAAAGCTTTTACAGCCGTGGGGGCGTCATGCGTGTGTCCGTGCCTTTTGCTGTCCCCGTCACCCTGGCGGTCACCGCGGCAATCCTGCTGACGACGGGCTGCAACGTCAGCAGCGGTAGCAGCCGCTCGTCCGGCGGACGGTCGTCGCATGTCTCGAAGTCGTCCGACAGCAACCGGACGGGGACGCAGCACGTCACGTCACCGGCGACGTCACCCGCGACGGCGACGGCCAGCGCGTCCCCGGCGCGGGACGGCGATGTCGACGGCGACGGCCGCGCTGACTCGATCACACTTCCCGCCGCTGGCACACTCCTGGTCCGCTACGCGACCGGCCGTACCGACGAGGTTCCCTTCGAGGGCAATCCGGATCTGACGGTGCAGGGGGTGCTCGGCTCGGTCGACGCGGACCGGGACGGGCACGCGGAGGTGTTCGTCCGGGTCGACCGGGGAGCCGGGCTACAGGCGGCAACGGTCTTCCGGTACGTCGACTCCCGGCTGCGGCTGGTCACCCTCGACGGGCAGCAGGCGTCGCTGCCCTACGGCGCCTCGCTGCGGAACGCGGCGAAATGGGGCTGCCACCGCACGCAGTCACCAACTGCCGCGATCGAGATCTGGACGGGCACCAGCACCGACGGCAGGAGCTATCAGGGCCGCACCACCTTCTACGACTTCTCCGGCACCCGCCTGATCGCCCGCGGCCAGTCACCCCTGACCCCACCCCCACAGAACCTCACCTGCGGCTCGGTGAAATTCGGCTAGAAACCCACCCACACAGCTTTCACACTCCTACCGCAGAAGTCTCGTCATGCCACTTGAGCCTGTCAGTACAGGCTCAGAAGACCAGTTCGTCGAGGCTGCCCCGCCCGTGCAGATCACGCAGAAGCAGGTCCTGGGCGATGTCCATGACGGCAGCGTCACGGCCGTCGACCCCAGCGCCTGGTGGGGTGTGCCGACCGATCCAACCGATCGTAACCGCGATGAGTCCACTGCTCATGTGACGGACTCCAGTTTTCGTGGGTCGAAGGGCAGCAGGGTGTCGGCCACCTGCCAGCGGCTGTCGTGTCGGACAACTTTGCGGCGTGGGCCGAACCACGTCTTCGTCGAAGGCCCGATGATCTGCTCGGCTACGTCGGGACGCAGCCCCTGGAGTAGATAGCCCGATCGGCTGGCGACCGTGGATGGACGCCTGCCCAACTCGACAAGCACGTCGTCAGTGGTAACTTCCGCGACCAGGTCCGGAAGCCATTCGAGTGCGCTGGACCATGAGCGTACACGAGTCGGATTCGTGGCCATATGTACCAGTACGCTCGCCGGGTGCAGCACTGGCACCCCCTTCGCTCGCTGGTAGTCGAGCCTGGGCGCGAACACCGACACGTCGAGGCCATCGGGCAACCGGCGGGCATCACGCTCACTCACCGCCGTGACCTCGACACGCGTTGGGGCCCGGTCCGCCAGGCCGAGCGCCCACGCGGCTGCCTGGAAAGTCAGGCCACAGGCGACCTCGCTGCGAGCGAGGACCGAACGCAGCAGGCGGGTGTGCCCGCCGCGGCTGTAAGGACCGGCCACCGCTGCCGGAGCGAACTCCCACACGCCGCGCTGGCCAGTCGGCAACAGCCAGCCACGCTCACGCAGCCGGGCCGCGACTGTCCGGGTAGCCGTGCGGATACCAGCCGCGCGGACCAGATCGTCAAGCCGCGCTGTCGTCACCAGATCCGCTTCCTCCAGCTCCAGCTGCTCCAGCACAGGCGCCAGCGAAGGGGGGATCGCTCGTGTCATGTGCAACCAGCCTGCCTCAG
>NZ_CAKKTL010000385.1:0-2791 GCF_920664355.1 Protofrankia sp. CiP1_Cm_nod2 | reverse complement strand
CCGGCGGGACGTTGCCGCCCACGACCCGCACGCCTGGCCCGCCCGCGGCCGGGTCGGCGGCCAGCACGCGGCCGATCACGGCGACCCCGGGTGGCGGCTCGACGCCCGTCGGCAGCGTCCCGGCCAGGCCGTGATCCTCGCCGCCGGTCAGCAGGTGCCGCACGTCCACGCCGGGGACGGCCGCCCGCAGCGCGTCGGCGTCCACCTCCAGCACGACGCCGGAGGCGGCCGCCACATGCCCGAGATCGGCGAGCAGCCCGTCGCTGATGTCGAGCAGCGCGGTCGCGCCCGCCCGGGCCAGCGCCGGCCCGGCCGCGTACGGCGGTGTCGGGCGGCGGTGGGCGTCGACCAGAGGGCCCTCCCGCACGCCCGCGAGCAGCAGCTCCAGCCCGGCGGCGGAGCGGCCCACCGTGCCGGCGAGGACAACCGACTCCCCCGGGCGCGCCCCCGAGCGGGTCAGCGGGGCGACGCCCCGCGGGTCCCCGAGCGCGGTCACGGCCAGGCAGACCTCGGCCGCGCCGACCGTGTCGCCGCCGACGACGACCGCGCCCGCCTCGGCGCACTCGTCGCGCAGACCGTCGGCGAGGCCCTCGGCGAGCTCGACCGGGGTGGACGGCGGGCAGGCCAGGCCGACCAGCAGGGCGGTCGGGACGGCTCCCATGGCCGCCACGTCGGCGAGGCTCTGCGCGGCAGCTTTACGTCCGACGTCATATGGGGAGGACCAGTCGAACCGGAAGTGCCGCCCTTCCACGAGCAGATCTGTGGTAGCAATCACATAACCGGAGGGTGTCGGGACCACCGCGGCGTCGTCACCAGGACCCGCTGGCGGCGCCGGTGCGCCCAGTCTGGCCGCCACCCGGGCGATCAGACCAAATTCCCCTACCTCAGACACTCTCACCGGAGCCGATTGCCTGTTACCTTCTGTCGGCCCGTTGTTCTGCGGCACGGGTTGTCGACGTCCGACAAGGGAGCCTCTGTGGTCCACGCGTACATCCTCATCCAGACCGAGGTCGGGAAGTCCTCATCGGTGGCCAAGGAGATCGAACAGATCCCCGGTGTCACCCAGGCGGAGGACGTCACCGGCCCCTACGACGTGATCGCCCGTGCCGAGGCGGCCAGCGTCGATGAGCTGGGAAAGCTCGTCATGTCACGCGTGCAGACGGTCGACGGGATCACCCGCACGCTGACCTGTCCGGTGGTGCACTTCTGACGCTTCGTCCGCGCTTGTTCCCTGTCATGACCGGCCGGGACGGCAGAGTGCGGGCACGGCGGGCACCAGCCGCGTGGCCCGGTCGGCCAGCCGGGCCACCGGGGCCGGCGGCCGGGCGGCGGACCGGGTGGCCGGTCGCGCTCCTCGCCCGGATCATGGCCCTTGCCGTTGTGATTCCGCTCACCGCGTGTGCCGGTTCCCCGGGGCCGGTCACGGTCAACGGCGCGCCGGATCCGACCGGGGAGCAGCGGTCGGCCTGCCTCGCCCTGGGCGCCGCCCTGCCGTCCTCGCTGGGGCCGGGGCTGGAACGTCGCGAGGCCCGGCCGGCGTCGCCGTTCGTCGCGGCCTGGGGCTCCCCACCGGTGGTGCTCTCCTGCGGCGTGCCGGGGGCCGCTCCCGGTTACCGGCCGGACGTGACGCTCTCGGTGGTCGACGATGTCGGCTGGTTCGCCGAGGAACGCGGTGACACCGTCCGCTACTCCACGCCTACCCGACGTCCGCAGGTCGTGCTGCTGCTCCCCGCGTCCGTCCAGGCCTTCGACGTGCTGGCCACGCTCGCCGCGCCGGTCCGCGGCGCGACACGGTCGACGACGGCCTGACAGCGGCCGGCTGGGCGGCCCTACCGGCACCAGCGGCGACGGGGGACCAGCCGCGACGGGGATCAGTGCAGCCCCGTGCCGCGGCGGGCCGCCAGCGCGACCAGCCGGTCCACCAGCCGTGGGTAGTCCAGGCCGGTGGCCGCCCACATCCGCGGGAACATCGAGGTCGGGGTGAACCCCGGCATGGTGTTCACCTCGTTGACGATGATCGAGCCGTCCGGGCGGACGAACACGTCCACCCGGGCGAGGCCCGCGCAGTCCAGCGCGGCGAACGCCCGCACGGCGATCTGACGGACCGCGGCGGTGACCTCGGCGGGCAGGTCCGCCGGGACGTCGAAGCGGACCGCGTCCGAGAGGTACTTGGCCTCGAAGTCGTAGAAGCCCGCGGACCCCGCGGAGGTGGTCACCGTCACCTCCGCGGGCAGGCTCGCCTCCGGTCCGCCGCCGTCGAGGCTGCCGAGCACGCCGCACTCGACCTCACGGCCGACGACGGCGGCCTCGACGAGCACCTTCGGGTCGACGGCGCGGGCGGCTTTCAGCGCGGTCGCCAGGTCGTCCCAGGCGTCCACCCGGCTGATGCCGATGCTCGACCCGCCCCGGGCCGGTTTGACGAACACGGGCAGGCCGAGGCGTTCGCGGTCGTCGGCGGTCAGGGCCTGCCCGGCGCGCAGCACCGCGTACGGGCCGATGTCGAGCCCGGCGTCGGCGAGCAGGATCTTCATGTACTGCTTGTCCATGGCCGCGGCGCTGGCGAACACCCCGGAGCCGACGTAGGGGACGGCGGCCATCTCCAGCAGCCCCTGCACGGTGCCGTCCTCACCGAACGGCCCGTGCAGCAGCGGGAACACCACGTCGACGGCGCCGAGGCCGACAGGGCCGCGGCCGGCGGCATCGCGGCCGGCGGAGCCGGGGCCCGTCGGGGCCGCCACCTGGTCGAGCGCGAGCAGGCCGCCCGCGGTGGGGTCGCCGGGCAGCACCACCG
>NZ_CAKKTL010000384.1:0-2818 GCF_920664355.1 Protofrankia sp. CiP1_Cm_nod2 | reverse complement strand
CCGTCCCGCCGGTGGCGGCGCCCGCGCCGGTCGCCGCGGCACCGGCGGCGCCTGCCGCTCCCGTGGCGGCGCCGGTCTCGCTGCGTGGCCGCACCGAGAAGCTGTCGCGGCTACGTTCGGTGATCGCACAGCGGATGGTCGAGTCCCTCCAGGTCAGCGCGCAGCTCACCACCGTCGTCGAGGCCGACGTCACCCGCATCGCCCGGCTGCGCGGCCGCGCGAAGAAGGCGTTCGAGGCGCGGGAGGGCATCAAGCTGTCGTTCCTGCCGTTCTTCGCGGTCGCGACCTGCGAGGCGCTGCGCGAGCACCCCAACGTCAACGCCAGCGTGGACATCGAGCAGGGCACGATCACCTACTACGACGCCGAGCACCTGGGCATCGCCGTGGACACCGACCGGGGGCTGCTCGTTCCGGTCATCCACCACGCCGGCGACCTCAACCTCACCGGGATGGCACGCAAGATCGACGATCTGGCGGCCCGGACGCGGGAGAACCGGGTCACCCCGGACGAGCTCGGCGGCGGCACCTTCACCCTGACCAACACCGGCAGCCGCGGCGCCCTGTTCGACACGCCGATCATCAACCAGCCGCAGGTCGGGATCCTCGGGACCGGCGCGGTGGTCAAGCGGCCCACGGTCGTCGACGACCCCGAGCTCGGCGAGATCATCGCGGTGCGCTCGACGGTGTACCTCGCGCTCACCTACGACCACCGGATCGTCGACGGTGCCGACGCCGCCCGCTTCCTCACCACCCTGCGCAGGCGCCTGGAGGAAGGCGCGTTCGAGGCCGAACTCGGCCTGTGACCATCCGCTGACCAGATGATCCCGCAACCGCGGGCCGGGCGCCGGCGCGCGACCGGCGCATGCCCGGCCCGCGGTTAACGATCATGACTGACGGCCGTGGCTGACGGGCCCGCTCGCCAGCCAGCCATCCAGGGGTGAGGATCAGCCCGTGGACGTCGTTGTCTCCGGCGCCTCCGGCCTGATCGGGCCGGCGGTCGTCCCAGCCCTGCGGGCCAGCGGGCACACCGTGCGCACCCTGGTCCGGCGGCCCGTGCGGGACGACTCGGAGATCTACTGGGATCCGGCCCGCGGCACGCTCGACCCGGCCGCCCTGGCCGGAGCCGACGCGATCGTCCACCTGGCCGGCGCCGGGGTCGGCGACCGTCGTTGGACCGCCCGCTACAAGCGGCGGATCCGCGACAGCCGGGTGGCCGGGACGGCCCTGCTGGCCACCGCGGTGGCCGCCGCCCACCCGCGGCCACGGGTGCTGCTGTCGGCGAGCGCGACCGGCTGGTACGGCGACACCGGGGACCGTCCGGTCGACGAGTCCGAACCCCGCGGGAACGGTTTCCTCGCCGAGGTGGTGGCCGACTGGGAGACGGCCACCGCCGCCGCCGAGAACGCCGGTGTGCGCGTGTGCCACCTGCGCTCGGGGGTCGTCCTCTCAGCGCGCGGCGGTGCGCTGGCCCGGCAGCTCCCGTTGTTCCGGCGCGGGCTCGGCGGCCGGCTGGGCTCGGGCCGGCAGTGGCTGAGCTGGATCACTCTGGCGGACGAGACAGCGGCGATCATCTTTCTGCTGACCACGGACGGCCTGCGTGGCCCGGTGAACCTGACCAGCCCGGCGCCGGTCACCAACATCGCCTTCACCCAGGCGCTCGGCGCGGCGGTGGGCCGGCGGGCGATCCTGCCGGTGCCGGCCGTGGCGCTGCGGATCGCCCTCGGTGGTTTCGCCGACGGCGGCGTGCTCGTCTCCCAGCGGGTCCTGCCCCACCGGCTCCTCGACGCCGGCTTCACCTTCTCCCACCCCGATATCGACACCGCCCTGCGCGCGACGGCCACCGCCCCCTGACCGCCGCCCCCTGACCGCCACCCCGGCGGCCCCGTACCGCCCATTTCGATCAAGAAGAGTGCCCGCTCCACGGAGCCGGCTTCAGCTGGTGGGGCCGGCTCAGCCTACGGTGTCGCCCCACGATGCGAGGCGCCATCCCTTGTCGGTCTTCACCAGGGTGACGTCGGACGGCCGCCAGTCGCGGCCGGGCTGCCGGGACAGGACCGTTCCGGCGGCGTCGACGTAGCTGTACGGCGGAATCCGATAGGTGACCCGCAGCACCGCCTTCTCGCCGCTGTTCTCCCGGACATCGAGATCGCTGATCTCGTGCCGCATACCGGACGTCCGGCCGCCGTTGGCCACGATCTGCCGCATCAGGGTGAGATCCCGCGCGTGGATGAGGCTGTTCAGCGCGTCCGCGTCGAGCAGGGCGTCCTCGTCAGCCCGCTCGAAGGCGCGGCTGCGGGCGTCGGTCAAGCTCGCCAGGACGTCCCGCCACGCCTGCCCGGGGGCGACCTGGGCGGCCGGCCCCGCCAGCCCGTTGGAGCGCGCGGTGACCAGCAGGCCGCCGGCGGGCAGGCAGACGAACACGATGAACGCGGCCACGATCAGCAGGACGCGCCGCCGGTTGCCGAACTGGGCGTGCCCACCGACGGGCCCGGCGGACGTGCCGCCCCGGGCAACAGCCGATCGCCGGCCTGTGCGGGCGCTCCCGGGACGCGGGCCGCCCACCCGCACGCCCCCGGCGGGCACCCCGCTGGCGCGGGACGCCACCGTGCGCGCGGTCACCGCGTTCGAGCCGCCGGCAGCGGAGAGCGTGGTACCCGGAGCCCCGCCACCCGGGACCGTGGCATCCGGGACCGTGGTGCCCGAGATCACGGTGCCGGGGGCCCCGGCGGCCGGGACCACGGCCGTCGGGGCGGCAGCGACACGGGCAGGCGCGCTACGGGCGGCCCCGGCGGTACCGGCCGCGGCCCGGCGGCCCGGC
>NZ_CAKKTL010000383.1:0-2922 GCF_920664355.1 Protofrankia sp. CiP1_Cm_nod2 | reverse complement strand
GGCCGCACCCGCGGCACCCGCGGCGTCGGCCGCACCCGCGGCGTCCGGCCCGGACCCCGACAGTGGCCCGGCGAGACGGTCGGAGACGATCGCCGCCGCCTCGAAGCGGCGTGCCCCGCTGGATGCCGCCGCGGCGACGGCGGCGACGAGCGCGGAGACGGTCAGCCGCTCCCGCGCGTTCTCCACGGTCGCCGCCACGTAGGTCCGCCCGTCGGTGTCGCGGACGGCCGCACCCTCGGCGGCCGCGGTACCGCCCCGGGGGACGTAGGCGCGCAGCCTCGCCGACCGGGCGAGGATCACGAGCTTGGCGTCCTCGGCCGACAGTGAGCCGTGATCGATCCGGGTGGCGGCCAGGCTGCCGCCGGGCGCGTCCGGTCCGCCGCCGGCCCCGCGGTTGTCAGCACCGCCGTCGGCCCGTGTGCTAGCAGCCCGCGCGTTGTCGGCCCGCGCGTTGTCGGCCCGCGTGCTGTCGGCCCGCGTGCTGTCGACCCGCGTGCTGTCGACCCGCGTGCTGTCGGCCTGCGCCTCCAGGTCCAGCTCTGACACGCCGCCTGCCCCTGCCTTGTCGAAGATCATGTGCGCGCCCCGGAAGCGGCACGGCGCGTGACAGGGCCGGTGGCACCCGCCTCACCGCCCTGCCTCCGCCCACCGTCGCCGCCGACAGCACCCACGGTATCTATATCATTACCAAAAGCATTGCTCGTACCGCTCGTACCGTCCGTACGATTCTTACCGGTCCGGCCGTCACTGCCCTGCTCCCTGCCCGCCCGGCGACTGCCCGCGTACGCGGCCTCACCCTCGAAGCCCCCGGGGCTCCCGGCCGCCCTGGTGCTTCCGGGCCCGTCGCCCCGGGATGTGCCGCCGCCGGCCGCGTCACGCGTGGGCGTGGACGCGGACCCACCGGCGGTGGCGTTCCCGGCCTGCCCGGACGACCGCCGCACCACCACGGTACCGATCTGGTTGCGCCGGCCGGCGGCGCTCTCGGCGGTGAGCGTGACCACGCCGACGGTCGCCGTCGCCCCGGGCAGCGGCACCCGGCCCAGCGCGTTCGCCAGCAGCCCGCCGACGGTCTCCACGTCGTCGGAGCCGGGCAGCTCGTCCGTGCCGAAGAGCTCGCGCAGATCGTCCACGCCGAGCCGGGCGGTCACCCGGGCGGTGTCGTCGTCGATCCACTCCACCGGGACGATCTCGGCGTCGTACTCGTCGGTGATCTCGCCGACGATCTCCTCGAGGATGTCCTCGATGGTGACCAGCCCGGCGGTCCCACCGTACTCGTCGATGACGATCGCCATGTGGGTCCGGGACGCCTGCATCTCGCGCAGCAGGACGTCGGCGTGCTTGCTCTCGGGCACCAGCGCGGGTGGCCGCATGACGTCGGAGACGGGCCGGGTGTCCCAGCCCTCGCGCTCCCGGCCGACCATGTCCTTGAGGAAGGCGATCCCGACGACGTCGTCCACGCTCTCCCCGATCACCGGGATGCGGGAGAAGCCGCTGCGCAGCGCCAGCGAGATCGCCTGGGCGACGGTCTTCACCGACTCGATGTAGACCATGTCGGGCCGGGGGACCATGACCTCGCGCACCAGGGTGTCCCCGAGCTCGAAGACGGAGGCGATCATGTCGCGCTCGCCGCGCTCGATGACGGAGTTCTCCTCGGCGAGGTCGACGAGGTCGCGCAGCTCCGCCTCGGTGGCGAACGGGCCGTCGCGGTAGCCGGGGCCGGGGGTGACGGCGTTGCCGAAGGCGATCAGCAGCCGTGGCAGCGGCCCGAACATCCGGCCGAGCCAGCTGGTCAGCCCGGCGGTCGCGAGCGCGATCACCGGGGCGTGCTGGCGGCCCAGCGTCCGGAACACGACCCCGACGAAGATGTAGGCGAACAGGGTCCCGACCAGCGCGCCGAAACCGACCGCGATGAACCCGGCACCATAGGTATGCACCGCGATGACGGTCACGCACGCGGCGGCGACCATCTCCCCGACGATCCGCAGCAACAGCAGCAGCGCCAGGTACCGCCCCGGGTCGGCGACGATCGTGGCCAGGCTCGCGGCCCGGGGGCGCCCCGCGCGCACGAACCCCTCGACCGCGACCCGGGAGACCCTGGTCAGCGCGGCGTCGATGCACCCGATCCCGGCCGCGAACAGCGTGGCCAGCACCGCGAGCAGCAGCAGTGGAACATCACCGTAGCCCATTGGTCCGCCCTGTCAGCTCCCCCCACAGGCTCAGTGCGCGGCGCTCCGCTGGCCCGTCCGCTGCGTGGCGCTTCCCAGGCACGCTCAGCGCGTGCCGGCGGCGCGGGCGGCGGCCCAGGCGGCCAGCAGGTGGGACTGCTTCGCCCACATCTCCCGCTCCTCGTCCGGCTCGGCATGGTCGTAACCGAGCAGGTGCAGGATGCCGTGCGTGCACAGCAGGTGCATCTCGTGCTCGGTCGAGTGCCCCGCCTTGGCCGCCTGCTTACGGGCGACCTCCGGGCACAGGACGACGTCACCGAGCAGCAGGGTCGGGTCGTCCTCGCCCGAATCCGGCGCGGACGGGTCGAACGCGTCGTCCTGGGGGAAGGCCAGCACGTCGGTCGGGCCCTCCTCACCCATGTAGCGGACGTGGAGCTCCTCCATGGCGACCTGCTCCACCAGCATGACCGACAGCTCCGCCAGCGGGTTGACCCTCATCGTGTCCAGCACGAACCGGGCGAGCGCGGTAAGGGTGACCTCGTCGGTCTCGACACCCGACTCGTTCGCCACGAACACGGCCATCAGTGATCCATCCTCATCCGGCGCCGCCGTCCGCGGCCCATCGTCGTCGGCAGGCCCATCATCGTCGGCATGCGCTCCGGTCCGCGAGCCGGCGGGCGCCGCGGCCCCGGCCTGCCGGCCGGCAGGCCCGTCATCGCCGGTCCCGGCGGGCGGCCTGGGCCGGCCGGGGCCGCGG
>NZ_CAKKTL010000382.1:0-2992 GCF_920664355.1 Protofrankia sp. CiP1_Cm_nod2 | reverse complement strand
GGGCATCGGCGCCGTCCGCTCCCGGGCGCGCCGGCCCACCCGCCGGTCTGCCCGCCGACGCCGCCGGACGGGGCGCCAGACCGTCGAGGAAGCGCGACGGCCGGCGGGACCTGCGGCCGCCCTCGTGGCGGGCGAGCGCCCACGACAGCGCCAGCCGCTCGCGCGCCCGGGTGACGCCGACGTAGAGCAGGCGCCGCTCCTCCTCGACCTGCGCCGGGGTCTGCGCGTGGACGATAGGCAGCGTCCCCTCGGCCAGGCCGACCAGGAAGACCGCGTCCCACTCCAGGCCCTTGGCCGCGTGCAGGGACGCGAGCGTGACCCCCTCGACGGTGGGGATGTGCTGGTGGGCGGCCCGGTCGGCGAGATCGGCGACGAAGTGGTCGAGGGTGGCGCCCGGATCGGCGGCCGCCAGGGCCTCGGCGAGGCGCACGAGCGCGGCCAGGTTCTCCCAGCGCTCCCGCTGCGCGCCCGAGCCGTTCGGCGGGTCGTCGCCGCGCCAGCCCAGCGCGGCGAAGACCTCCGTGACCTCGGCCACCAGCCCCGCCGGCCGGTCGGTGTCGGCCGACCGCGCGGCCGCCCGCAACAGCTGGACGGCCTCGGCGACCTCCGGCCGCTCGAAGAACCGCTCACCGCCGCGGACCAGGTACGGGATGCCGGCGGCGGCGATCGCGGTCTCGTACGCCTCGGACTGGGCGTTGACCCGGTACAGCACGGCGATCTCGCTGGCGGGCACGCCGGCGCCCAACAGCGCGCGGATGCGGCGGGCGGCCGCGGCCGCCTCCTCGGGCTCGCTGTCGAACTCGGTGAACGTCGGGGCCGGGCCGTCCGGGCGTTGCGCGACCAGCCGCGGCGGCTCGTGCCGGGACACCGCGAGCACGGTCCCCGCCGCACCGTGCGTCCCTGGCCCGCCCGCCGTGTCCCGCGCGCCGGGAGGGCCGGCGGTGCCGGCCCTCCCGACCAGCCGGTTGGCCAGCCCGACCACCTGCGGGGTGGAGCGGTAGTCCCGCACGAGACGGACCACCTGGGCCTCGGGGAAGCGCCGGGGGAAGTCCAGCAGGTAGCGGGGGGACGCCCCGGTGAACGAGTAGATGGTCTGGTTGGCGTCACCGACCACGCAGATGCTGTCCCGCTCGCCGAGCCAGGCGTCGAGCAGGCGCTGCTGCAGCGGGTTGACGTCCTGGTACTCGTCCACCACGAAGTGGCGGTAGCGGGAGCGCAGCTCCTCGGCGACCCAGCCGTGCTCCTCGATCACGGCGGCGGTCAGCAGCAGCAGGTCGTCGAAGTCGAGCACGCCCGCCTCCCGCTTGGCCTGCTCGTAGGCGGTGTACAGCCGGGCGGCCACCTCGGGCGGGTGCGCCGTCTCGCGCCCGGCCGCGGCGGCGGCCGCCGGGTACTGCTCGGGGGTGAGCAGGGTGGCCTTGGCCCACTCGATCTCGGCGGTGAGGTCCCGGAGCTCGGTCCGGCCCGGTGTCAGGCCGGCCCGGCTCGCCGCCCGGCCCACCAGCGCGATCCTGCTCTCGACGAGCCTGGGCAGCGCGGCCCCGGCGATCCTGGGCCAGAAGTAGCCGAGCTGCCGCAGCGCGGCCGCATGGAAGGTGCGCGCCTGGACGCCGTCCGCGCCGAGTGTGCGCAGCCGGCCGCGCAGTTCCCCGGCCGCGCGCGTGGTGAAGGTCACAGCAAGTACCTGGCCGGGAGGGACGGTGCCCGACGCCACCAGGTGGCCGATCCGATGCGTGATCGCCCGCGTCTTGCCCGTGCCCGCGCCGGCCAGCACGCAGACCGGGCCGACCGGGGCGAGCACCGCCTGGCGCTGCTCCGGGTCGAGCGCGTCGACCAGCCACTGCCCGGACACGCCCGCACCGCCCGGGAACGGCGCGTCCCGCGCCGGGTCGTCGACGGTCGCACGCGCCATGGGAGGAGTCGCACGCGCCATGGGAGGAACGGTAGCCGCCGCCACCGACGGGAAGCGACCGGGCCGCGCCGCGGTTGTGAAGATTTGTTCTGTCACCGCTACCGAAGGGACCGTTCGTGCCGACGATCTACACCACGTCGTGGTGCGGCTACTGCACCCGCCTCAAGCGTCAGCTCGACCAGGCCGGCATCCCGTACGAAACGGTCGACATCGAGCAGAACCCACAGGCTGAACAGATCGTCCGAGCTATCAACAACGGCAACGCAACCGTGCCCACCGTCGTCTTCGAGGATGGCACCGCGCTGACGAACCCGAGCCTGCGCCAGGTCACGGAGAAGACCTCTTCTGCCGCATAACGGATACTCAGAGCGACAGATAGCAGCAGCAGAGCAGCGGCTGCGCGCCGACTTGAGCCCGTAGAGCTTGATCGAGGGACGGTCTCCGTCACTGCCCGTGAAGTTTGTGGGAGAGTTCGGGCTGTGTCGTCAGTACCTTCAGCACGTACGTGGAGCGCGGTCGATGCCGCACTGCAGGCCGCGGGCGCCATCCATGGGATGGAAGCGACAGGCTTCGTGGTCCTGTCGGGCTCGACCGCGACCTACCAGCGGACGGCGGGGACCATGCCCGGCCTCGACGCGGGTCTGACGCTGCCCCGGAGCGAGACCGTCAGCGCGAGGGTGCTCGACGGCGCGCCCGTCACGCTGGCGGGCGTCGGCAACGACCCCGCGTTCGCGGGGACGGACGAGCCGTCGCGCCTGGGAGTCCGCAGCTATGTCGCCATGCCGGTGGTGGGCGACGATGGGCGGTTACACGGTCTGCTCGTCGGGCTCGACCGGCAGCACGTCACCGTCCCCACGTCCGCGGTCACGCTGCTGCGGGGCATCGCTGACGCTCTGGGCGTCGTCGTCGGCACGGCCGAGCGTGACGAGACGGCCGAGCGTGACGAGACGGCCGAACGTGACGAGACGGCCGAACGTGACGAGACCGAACGGCGCAAGCCGCCGGCGGCGCCAGCTCCGGCCGCGCCGTCAGGCGGTGGCGCGACCCGGCCCGCGCGCCCGGGAGCGGCCGGGGGCGGGC
>NZ_CAKKTL010000381.1:0-3009 GCF_920664355.1 Protofrankia sp. CiP1_Cm_nod2 | reverse complement strand
GAAACCCTCACCAGCACCAGCACCAGCACCAGCACCAGCACCAGCACCAGCACCAGCGACGAAACCACCGGCGACAGCACCGGCAGCCGCACCGCCCCCGTCGCCGTCCCCCTGCTGCGCCGCAACCGGCCCGAAGCGGCCACCCTGCTCACCGCGCTCGCCACCGCACACACCCATGGCGTCCGCCTGGACTGGCCCGCCCTCTTCACCGGCCCCGACACGACCGGCCCCGACGCGGCGATCGCCCTGCCACACACCGTCCCCCTGCCCAACTACGCCTTCCAGCGCCAGCGCTTCTGGCTGCGCCCCGCCACCACCAGCGGCGACCCCACGACCCTGGGCCTCGCAGCCACCCAGCACCCGCTCCTGCGCGCCGCCCTCACCCCCGCCGACACCGACCAGACCATCCTCACCGGCCGGCTCTCCCTGCACACCCACCCCTGGCTCGCCGACCACGCCGTGCTGGGCTCCGTGATCGTCCCGGGCACGGTGTTCATCGAGCTCGCCCTGCACGCCGGCGAGATCACCGGGTACGACACCGTCGACGAGCTGATCGCCGAGGCGCCGCTGGTGCTGCCCGGCCGGCGCGGCGTCCAGGTACAGGTCGTCGTCGGCACACCGGACGAGACGGGACGCCGGCCGATCGCGGTCCACTCGCGGCCGGACGGCGAGCAGCCCCGCGCCGACGGCTGGACCCGCCACGTCAGCGGCTACCTGACCGCCGACGACACCCCCGGCGCGGACGCGGCGGCGGCCGAGGCGGCCGCCGCGCAGGCCCTGGCGACCTGGCCGCCTCCGGGCGCCGAGGCCATCAGCACCGACGGTGACGACAGCGACGGCGACGGCGGTCCCGGCAGCGGCAGCGCGTACGTCGACAGCGTCTACGAAGCCCTGGCCGGCGCGGGGCTGGTGTACGGGCCGACGTTCCGCGGGCTGCGCGCCGCCTGGCGGCGGCAGTCCGAACGGGGCGAGGAGCTGTTCGCCGAGATCGAGCTGCCCGAGCAGGTACGTGCGGACGCCGGCGACTTCGGCCTGCACCCCGCCCTGCTCGACGCGGCCGTGCACGTCAGCGCCCACCGGGGGCTGCTCGACGCCCCGCCAGGCCAGGTGCAGCTCCCGTTCGCCTGGTCGGGCCTGCGGCTGCACTCCGCCGGCGCGTCCGCGCTGCGGGTGCGGCTGGCGGTGACCGGGCCGGACCGGCTGTCCCTGCACACCGCCGACGGCACCGGCGCGCTCGTGCTGTCGATCGCCTCGCTCACCGGCCGGCTGGTGTCCTCGGCGCAGATCAACGCCGCGCGGGCCGCCGCCGGCGGGGCGACGGACGACGACACCCTGTTCGCGGTGGACTGGAAACCGCTGCCGACGTCGACGGCCACCGACCGGCGGACCTGGTCCGTGCTCGGCACCGAGGAGCACCTGCGCGACCTGCTGCGGCAGGTCCGCGCGGACACCCGCGCGTTCGCCGACCTCACCGACCTCACCGCCGCCCTCGACCTCGGCGAGCCCACCCCCGGCCTGGTCTTCGCCAGCGGCCTGCCGGCCACCGGCGTCGACGGCAGCGGCCCGAACGACAGCGCCGGCGCCGGCGACGGCGGCACCGGCGGCACTGGCGGTGACGTCCTGGCCGCCGCGCACGCAACGGCGCGCGGCGTCCTGGCCCAGGTGCAGGCGTGGACCGCCGAACGTCGGGTCGACGGCACCCAGCTCGTCATCGTCACCCGGCACGCGGTCGCCGTGGACGGCATCCCCGCCGACGCCCAGGGCACAGCCGACCCCCAGGGCACAGCCGACGCGCACACGACAACCGCTCAGGAGACGGACGCCAGCGGGACCGCCGGCGGCGGAACTGTCGGCAGCGGGGCCGTTGGCAGTGAAGTTGTTGACGAAGCTGTCGATGTCGCGTCCGCCGCCGTGTGGGGGCTGGTGCGTTCGGCGCAGGCCGAGCATCCCGGCCGGATCGTCCTGCTCGACGTCGACGACGATCCCGCCTCGGCCGCGGCGTTGCCGGCGGCGCTCGCCGTCGCGGACGCCGGCGGCGAGCCGCAGCTCGCGATCCGCGCGGGCAGCGTCACCGTCCCCCGCCTGGTCCGGGTTCCGGCGGCCGACCCGGCCGACGAGGCCGACCCGGCCGGCACGGCAGGCCCAGGCACGGATGTGGCCGCGGGCAGCTCAGCGTCCACCACGGACACCGCGCTGGACGCGCCGGACACCACGTCGGACACCACAGCGGCGGACACCACAGCGGCCGGCACAGCGGCCGGCACAGCGGCCGGCACAGCGGCCGGGACGCCGTTCGCCGCCGGCGGCACTGTTCTGGTCACAGGTGGTACCGGCGCGATCGGCGCGCTGGTCGCCCGCCACCTGGTCGCCGCCCACGGCGTCCGCCACCTCGTCCTGACCTCCCGCAGCGGTCCCGACGCCGCCGGCGCGGTGGCGCTGCGGGACGAGCTCGCCGAGCTCGGCGCGACCGCCACCGTCGTGGCCGCGGACGCCGCCGACCGTGGCGCGCTCGCCGGCGTCCTCGCCGCTATCCCGGCCGAGCATCCGCTGGCCGGGGTCGTGCACGCCGCCGGCATCGCCGACGACGGCCTGCTCGCCGGCCTCACCGGTGACCGGCTCGACGCGGTGCTGCGTCCCAAGCTGGACGGCGCCTGGCACCTGCACGAGCTCACCCGCGGGCACGACCTGGCCGCGTTCGTGCTGTTCTCGTCCCTATCGGGGCTCACCGGCGGGACGGGGCAGGCCCCGTACACGGCGGCGAACGCCGCGCTGGACGCGCTCGCGGCGTACCGCCGGGCGCACGGCCTGCCGGCGCTGTCGCTGGCGTGGGGCCAGTGGGCGCTCGCCAGCGGCGTCACCGCCCGCCTCACCGACGCCGACCGGGAGCGCATCACCCGCTCCGGGCTGCGGCCGCTGTCGGACGAGGCGGGCGTGGCGCTGTTCGACACCGCGCTGGCGGCCGGCGCCCGCACCGCCCGCGCGCTGCTGGTGCCGGCGCCGCTCGACCTG
>NZ_CAKKTL010000380.1:0-3046 GCF_920664355.1 Protofrankia sp. CiP1_Cm_nod2 | reverse complement strand
GTGATCCGGCGGCCGCCGGTCCGGCGGAGCGGGCCGCCCGCCGGGCCGGCCGGACCAGGCCGCGCAGCAGCGCCGGCACCCCGTGCTCGGCGGCCCGGCCGCGCAGCACAGCCAGATCAAGGTGGACGGGTGCGAGCAGCGCCCGCTCCACACCGCCGGTCCCGCCCACGCTGGCTTTTTCGCCCGTTTCGCCCGTGTCGGCGTCCCCGGCGCTGTCGGCGTTACCGATGGTGCCGGTACCCGCATCTGCGTCGGCGTTCCCGATGGTGCTGGCTTTCCCGCGGGTAGCGGTGCCGGGAACAGTCGCGTCCGGACCGCTGCCTGTGCCCGCGGTGGTGGCGGTGGCGGTGGGGCGGGCGCCGAGGGCGGCGTCGAAGAGGTCGAGCCCGTCCCGCGCGGACAGCGGGCGCAGGCCGGCGCGGGCGATGCGCTCGCGGTCGGCGTCGGTGAGCTCGCCGGTGATCCCGCTGGCGCCGGCCCACAGCCCCCAGGCCAGCGACGTCGCCGGCAGGCCGTGCCCGCGGCGGTAGCCGGCCAGCGCGTCGAGGAAGGCGTTGGCCGCCGCGTAGTTGCCCTGGCCGGGGCTGCCGAGGATGCCGGCGGCCGACGAGAACAGCACGAACGCGGCCAGGCCGGCACCGCGAGTCAGCTCGTGCAGGTGCCAGGCGGCGTCCGCCTTGGGCGCCAGCACGGCATCGAGACGGTCCGCGGTGAGCGCGGTGACGACACCGTCATCGATGACGCCGCTGGCGTGCACGACCGCGGTCAGCGGGCGCCCGGCGGGGATCGCGGCGAGCAGGCCGGCCAGCGCCTCCCGGTCGGTGACGTCGACGGCGGCGACCGTCACCGACGCGCCGAGGGCGGTGAGATCGTCGCGCAGCTGCTCCGCGCCTGCGGCGGCGAGGCCGCGGCGGCTGGTGAGCAGCAGGTGGCGCACGCCGTGCCGGGCCACCAGGTGGCGGGCCAGCAGCCCGCCCAGCGCCCCGGTACCACCCGTGATCAGCACGGTCCCGTCCGGGTCGAGCGCTGCCTCCGCCGACGCTTCCACCGCCGGCTGTGCCGATGGGGCCGGGGCCCGGACCAGGCGGGGGACAGTGAGCGTGCCGCCGCGGACGGCGAGCTGCGGCTCGTCGGTCGCCAGCGCCGTGGCGAGCACGGCCGGCAGGTCGATCTCCGGCGGGTCCGCGTCGAGCAGGACGCTGTCCAGCGGGTCGAGGTCGAGCAGGACGAACCGGCCCGGGTGCTCGGACTGCGCCGAGCGGACCAGCCCCCAGCCGGCCGCTACGGCGGGATCGGGGATCTGCCCGCCGGCCGGCACGGCGCCGCAGGTCACCAGCACCAGCTTCGACCCCGGGTCGCGCGGCTCGGCCAGCCACCCCTGCACCAGCTCGAGCACACGGTGGGTGACAGCGTGCGCCGCTGCCGCCGTCCCACGAGAACCGGACGCAGCCGCGTCGGAAGTGGCCGCGTCGGAAGTGGCCGTGCCGGACGCGACCGCGCCAGAAGTGGCTGTGCCGGACGCTGCCGCGTCGGTAGCGGCTGTGCTGGTAGCGGCTGTGCTGGTAGCGGCTGTGCTGGTAGCGGCCGCGTCGGACGTGGTCACGGGGGCGAGGACGAGTTCGGGCTCGGTCGTGCCCAGCCCGGCGAGGTCCGTGGCGGCCCGGGCGTCCACCCCGGCCGCGCGCAGCGTGGTCAGCAGCGGGTGATCATCGCTGCCGAGCACCTGGTAGCGGTCGGTGATGGCAGGCAGGTCGGCGGTGGCCGGCAGGCCGATAACGGCCCAGTCGACGGCGAACAGCGAGTCCCGGTGGGCCTCGCGCCGCGCCGCGCCGACCTGCGCGGCGCTGACCGGCCGGGACAGCAGCGAACGGACGGAGACAACCGGCGCGCCGGTGCTGTCGGCCGCGTGCACGGCCACGCTGTCGCCGTCACCGGCGATCCGCAGCCGCAGCGCGACCGCGCCGGCGGAGTGCAGCCGTACCCCCGACCAGGCGAAGGGCACCCGGCCCTCGGACGCGCCGCCCGCGGTGGCGCGCCCGCCCTCGGGCGCGGTCAGGACGGCGGCGTGCAGGGCGGCGTCGAGCAGCGCGGGGTGGATGCCGAAGCGCCCGGCGTCCCCGCGTACCCCTTCCGGCAGCTCGACCTCGGCGAAGACCTCGCCCGCGCGCCGCCACACCGCGCTCGTGCCGCGAAAGAGCGGGCCGTAGGCCAGCCCGGCCGCGGTGAGCTGCGCGTACACGTCGTCCGGGTCGACGGCGGTGGCGTCCGCGGGGGGCCAGGCCGTCGGCGCCAGCGTGTCGAACACCGCCCGCTCCGGCTGCTCCAGCGGCCATGGCCGGCCGTCCGCCGGCCGTCCGTCGGCTGCCGGCAGGCCGGCGGATGCCAGCAGGCCGGTGGCGTGGCGGGTCCAGTCCGCGGGGGTGTCCCCGTCGATGGCGGGCCGGGCGTACACGCCGAACGTGCGCTTCCCCGTCCCGTCCGGTGCCGCCACCACGACCTGGATCTCGACCGCCCCGCGCGCCGGCAGGGTCAGCGGCGCCTCCAGGACGAGTTCCTCGACCGCGTCGAGGCCCACCTCGTCCCCGGCCCGCACGGCCAGCTCGACGAATGCCGTGCCGGGCACCACGACCGTGGCGTGCACGACGTGGTCGGCGAGCCAGGGGTGGGTGTGCAGGGAGAGCCGGCCGGTGAGGATGGCCTGGTCGGTGTCGGCGGGAGTGAGGGTGGCCTGCAGGAGCGGGTGGCGGGTGGGGGTGAGGCCCAGCGCGCTGGGGTCGCCGCTGGTGGTGGCGGGGGGCAGCCAGAAGCGCTGGCGCTGGAAGGGGTAGTTGGGCAGGCCGACGGTGCGTGCGCCGAGGCCGGCGAACACGGCGGGCCAGGTGACGGGGGTGCCGTGGGTGTGTGCGGTGGCGAGCGCGGTGAGCAGGGTGGCCGTTTCGGGCCGGTTGCGGCGCAGCAGGGGGACGGTGACGGGGGCGGTGCGGCTGTCGGTGCTGTCGCCGGTGGTTTCGTCGCCGCTGTCGCTGCTGGTGTTGGTGAGGGTTGT
>NZ_CAKKTL010000379.1:2018-3421 GCF_920664355.1 Protofrankia sp. CiP1_Cm_nod2 | reverse complement strand
ACAGGCCTCGTGGCAGCACGGCGCACACGCGCTGCCGGACGGCGAAAGTGTCCGACGGAAGCCCCGTCGGCCCTGTCCCGGCCACGAGCCCCGGACCAGCCAGCGGCCTGCCTCACTGAGGACTCGATCAGGATCGAGCCGTCCGCCTGGTTGTTCGGCGGCCTGACGGGGTGAAGGCCGGGGTCAGCCATGTCTGCGCAGGTAGCGGGCTAGATCAGGGTTCAAGTTCCATCCCCTCGCCTCCACGTATGATCATGGATGTAACCTGCAACGATCTCGTTTCGACAGTTGTCAATCATGGATTTGTTCGACCGCTACGCCGGGTCCTGCCGGGACGTCGAGGAGCTCCTCGCGGAGCGAGGTCTCGTCGTTGGCCACGTGACCGTCTACCGGTGGGTGTGCCGGTTCACCCCGCTGCTGATCGACGCGGCCCGGCCATGCGGACCGCCAACATGATCACGTCCAGCATGAGTTCTCGGCTGTGCGGGAACGTGTGACGCAGTGAGCGTAGCCGCACATGCCTTGGTGCATGGCGTACGTTGTGCGTACGCTGGTGGGGTGGCGGGTGCGAAGGACGATCGGCTGCACCTTCGGGTGGAGCCGGCGCAGAAGGCGCTGCTGGAGGCCGCCAGTTCGGCCTCCGGGAGCACGGTGTCGGCGTTCGTGTTGAAGGCTGCTACTGAGGCGGCGGCCGACATTCTGGCGGATCGGCGGGTGTTCGTCCTGGACGAGGTGGCCTGGCAGGCGTTTGACCATGCGTTGGACCGGCCGGCGTCCGAGGTGGCGGGGCTGCGGGAGCTGCTGTCGGCACCCACCGTGCTGGACCAGTCCGAGCCTGGCCAGGGCGGTCGGTGAGCGGTCGCAGGTTCGGCCCGGTCGAACCGGCGGCCGCCAGCCATGTGCTGTCCGGGTTTGACTGCGGGTCGGCGGCGCAGTCGTCCTGGTTGACGGCGCACGCGTTGCAGGCGCACCAATCGGGCTCATCCCGGGTGTACGTGGTCACCGGCGCCGAGGACGGCGATCGGCGGGTGGTCGGCTACTACGCGCTGGCGGCGGGGTCGGTCGCGCCGACGCAGGCGCCGCGGCGGCTGACGCAGGGCGCGGGCCGCTACCACCAGCCGGTAGTCATCCTCACCCGGCTCGGTGTAGATCTGTCGGTCCAGGGCGCCGGGCTGGGCCAGGCCCTGGTGGTCGACGCCCTGCGCCGCGTTGCCGCCGCCGGAGAGGTCATCGGAGTGCGGGCCCTGCTGATCCACTGCGAGAACGAGACCGCCCGCGACTTCTACCTGCGCCTGGCGAAGTTCGAGCCCAGCCCCACCGACCCCATGCACCTGTTCCTCCTGATGAAGGACCTCCGCAAGGCCCTCGGCAGTACCTGACCAAGCCCATGCTGTCCCGATTCG
>NZ_CAKKTL010000379.1:0-1648 GCF_920664355.1 Protofrankia sp. CiP1_Cm_nod2 | reverse complement strand
CCGCCGACCGCCGGGCCCGCCCGCCGGTCGGTCACCGGCGCCGCGTTCTGACGACTCCTGGGTGAATGCGGTTTGCGATCTATCGCTTTGAGATCCAGCACTGTGGAACGGTGCTGGTCAGACCTCGACAGCTGGTTCGAGCCCCGCCTGCTATACGGCGAACGGCCAGGTGGGCGGGCGAAACAGGGTATCCTATCGGATACGGATGGGTCTGTGGCTGGAGGCCGGGATGGGAGCCATCGGCACACCGGTTGCTTGAGGCAGCCAGGCTGGAGGCGGGGCTCTCAGGGGCCGAGCTCGCGCGCCGCGCCGGTACCTCCCGGCCGACTGTGGCGGCCTGTGAGCATGGGACGAAGTCACCGACGCTGGAGACGGCGACGCGGCTGCTGGCCGCGGCGGGCTTCCGGTTCGACATCGCACCGGTGCCGCGGTTCGAGATCCTGGAGGATGGGCGCGGTCGGCCGTTCGTCGTGCCGGACCGGCTGCCGCGGCTCCCGCTCGGTGCGGCGTTGGCCCGCGTGCGGCTGCCTGCCCACCTCGACTGGTCCAGCCCGGGGCGGATCTACGATCTCGCGGACCGGCGGCAACGTCATCGGCTGTACGAGATCGTCCTGCGGGAAGGCCGGGCGGAAGACGTTCTCGCCTACGTCGACGGGGCGCTGCTCGTCGACGCGTGGCCGGAGCTGGTGCTGCCCGCTCCGATTCGATGTGCCTGGGAGGAACGGGCCCGCCTGCGATGATCACTGCGTTGCAGCGGGCGGTAGCGGAGTTGTTCTTCAGTCTGCCGGAGAGCGCGGGCTTCGCGGTCGCGGGAGGTGCGGCCCTCATCGCACGTGATCTCGTCGACCGTGGAACCCGCGATGTTGATCTGTTCACCGTGTCCCGCCCGTGGCACCGATCCCCGACGCGGCGGCGGCGTTTGAGCGGGCCGCGGCCAGCCAGGGCTGGATGACCCGGCGGATTCAGCTTTCGGATAGCTTCGCCCGGCTCGTCGTGGAAGCCGAGGCACGCGACTTCACCGATGTGCAAGATCTGGCGGAGGTCGTCACCAAGGACGAGCTCATCCGCCTCGCCCAGGCCCAGGACGACGGCTTCGACCTCCGGGCGTTCGCCGACATGATCGGAACTGTCAGCCGGTTCACCGACGACGACCTGTGCCTGTCCCGTCCGGACGCCGACCGGCTGCGCCGCTTCTTCCACGCCTGGCGTCAGGAGATCTCAGACGGATGAGCCGCAACCGACGCCACTCGCCCACCGTGCCTGACCATCACGACGCGATCATTGTGCGCGCCTGCCCGGTCACGTCACTGCGATGTGCGGGTGGCCGTCGGGGCTGGCAGCGGGCTGGAAACCGAGGGCTGATGCCCGTTGTGTCGCGCGGCAAGCAGCGCGGCGATGACGACCGCGGTTATCAGTCCCGCACGGCTTTTCCGCCAACGTCCCTTACTGTCACGAGGCTGAGTCATACGGTAATAATGCCTGCGGTGTCCAGGTAGATACGAAACGGTCCCCAGCGGACGTGTCCTGCCGGTGCAGGGGGCGCCGGTAAGAATCATGTCGCCAGGTGCGGCGGACCAAGCGCATGCTCCGCTCGCACCCCCGGCTAGTTCAGGATCGCGTAGAGGCGTAGTCCGCCGTACGCGAAGAC
>NZ_CAKKTL010000378.1:0-3073 GCF_920664355.1 Protofrankia sp. CiP1_Cm_nod2 | reverse complement strand
GGCGTCCACCGCGCCCGGGACCGCCGCGGGCGCCGCCGCCGCGACAGCGCCGGTGGACCGGCTGGTGAACGAGATACCCGACAGGCCGGCGGCCGGCGCCGCCGCGGTACCCGCCGCGGCCGCACCGGGGGCAGTCGCACCGAGGGCAGCCGTGCCCGGGGCAGCCGCACCGAGGGCAGCCGCACCGGGGACGGCCGCACCGGGGGCCGCTGTGCCGGGGGCCGGCTCGGGAGCCGTGTCGGCGGCGAACGTCCCGTCCTGCTTGAGGCGGGGCAGCTGGGACGGCGGCCTGCCGCCGGCGAACGCCGCGGGGCGTCCGATGCCGTAGATGCTCTGGTAGATGGCCTTCACGGCCGGGGCCGCGTACTCGGCGCCGGTCCCGGAGTCCGGGATGGTCACGACAACGACGAACTGCGGGTCGTTCGCGGGCGCGAACGAGGCGAACCAGGAGGTGTCCCCGGAGCCCTCCACCTCGGCGGTACCGGTCTTGCCCGCGACCGGGATGGTGTCGTTCGGCCAGTCTGCGAACACCCCGGTCGCGGTCCCGCCGCCTTCGCTGGTCACCCCGTGCAGGGCCTCGCGGAGGTAGGCCAGCGTGTCGGGCGCGGCCGGCAGCCTGCCGGCGGCCCTGGGCTCGATGGTCCGCACGACGCGGCCGTCCGGGGCCATCACCGCCTTGGCCAGGGTGGGCTGGTACAGCGTCCCGCCGTTGGCGATGGCGGCGTAGGCGGCCGCGAGCTGCAACGGGCTGACCGACAGGTACTGCCCCTGCCCGATCGCGAACTGGACCGCCGCGCCCCCGTTGTACAGGTAGCCGTCGACGCACGCCTCGGCGGCGTACTGGCGGAAGCGTTCGGCCTTGGCCGGGTCGGTGGCCTCCGGGTAGCCGTTGCGGGCCCGGCGGCAGTAGGAGTCCTTCAGCTCCTCCCAGATCTCCTTCGCGCCGGCCCGGTCGACGACCGACCCGGCCGTCTCGCCCGGCAGGTCGATGCCGGTGCGGCTGCCGAACCCCAGGGCGCGGGCCATCCTGACGAAGTACTCGTTGGGCTCCCGGTACGGGCCGCGGCCGTTGCGCAGCCCGCCGTCGGCCAGCCACGCCTCGTAGGCGAACTGGTCGAAGATGACGTCGCAGGAGATGACCAGGGCCTGATGGAGGGTGATCGGCCCGGCGGACGACCCCTCGAAGTTGTGGAAGGTCTGGGTGCCGATCTGCAGGGTGGGCGCGCAGTCGTACTTCCTGGTGGCCGACGCGCCGAGGCTGGTCAGCGCGGTCAGGGTCGACACCGGCTTGAACGTGGACCCGGGCGCGCTCGAGCCCTGGTACGCCCGCGACAGCAGCGGAATCCCGTTGGCCTGGTCGGACAGTGCCTGGTAGTCGGCTTCGGAGACGCCCCCGACGAAGACCGACGGGTCGTAGGAGGGCAGGCTCGCCATGGCGATCACACGGCCGGTCCTCGCGTCGAGCACGACGCCGGAGGCGGTGCGCGCCTGCCCGCCGCCAAGGGAGTCCAGGGTCTTGCGCAGGGTCTGCTCGACCGCCTGCTGGACACCGATGTCGAGCGAGAGCACGAGGTTGTCACCGCTGCTCGGCGCGGTGGCCGACGCGGTGCCCGCGACCCGCCCGAACCGGTCGACCTCGAGCCGCTGCACGCCGTCGGCGCCCCGCAGGTCCGCGTCGTAGGTGTTCTCCAGCCCGGCGACACCGACCAGGCTGTTCTGGTGGTATCCCTTGCTGGCGCCGTCGGCGTCGAGCTGCTTCTGGGTGACGGGGCTGAGATACCCCAGCTCGTGCGCGGCCAGGGAGCCCTGGGGGTACTCGCGCACGGCCTGCAGGTCGGCCGAGACCCCGGGGAACCGGTCGGGATGCTCGATGATCGCCAGCGCCTGCTGCGCGGAGACGTCCTTGGCCACCGGGACCGGCTGGTAGGGCGAGCCGTTCCAGCACGGCGGCTTCACCGTGGCGGAGCAGAACTGGATACGCGCACTGATGTCGGCGACGGGCATCCCGATCGCGTCCGACAGCCGCTCCAGCACGGCCTGTCCGGAGTCCTCCTGCCGGTCGGTGACCGACCGGTTCACCGATATGACCAGGGAGGTCCGGTTGCGGACAAGGGGCTGCCCCTGGTCGTCCACGATCAGGCCACGGATCGCCGGGGTGACGACCTCACGGACCCGGTTCGTCTCCGCGAGGTGGCGGTAGTGATCACCGTTGAGTATCTGCAGGGTCCACAGCCGGGCACCAAGTGTGATCAGCAGGGAGACCGCCAGGACGCGCAGGACGACCAGCCGTACCCGGATGCGGTCATCCAGGGACTCCTCCAGGGGGCCCGGCCGCCTCGCCCGCCCCCTGATCACGGCTGCTCCCTGTGCAGGCGCCGCAGCCCGGCCGTGACCAGCGGGAAGATGACCGGAGTCAGGACCAGCGCGTAGAGCGCCGCGCCGAGCACGCGCAGCAGCGTCTGGCTACCGGTCAGGCTCGGCTGGCCGATGATGCCGGCCATCGCGGCGTGCCCGGCCGTCCCGAGGGCCGACGCGCCGGCGGCGACGGCCAGCGGCAGGTAGGCCGACCGGTCGGTCTCCTCCCCGACGAGCCCCACCCCGTACCCGACCAGCGAGAAGACCATCGCGGTCTGGCCGAGGACGTGCGTGGAGAGCAGGTCCGCGAGCAGGCCGATACTGAAGCCGACGACCGCGCCGGTGACGGGCCCCTGGCACAGCGCCACGAAGCAGAGCACGATCAGGATGATGTCGGGGCTGCCCAGCGGCAGGCGCAGCGCGGCGATGACGGACACCTGCACCACGATCAGGACGGCCATCACGGCGACGGTGGCCACGATGATCCTGCCCCGCGGCCCGGCCGCGCGCGTACCCGTGTCCCACATGATCCCGCCTCAGCCGGTGGACGTCCTCGCCGCGGGGGCGAGCGTCGCTGTCGGGGAGATCCGCGCGGGCGTGCCTGGCGACGGCGACGCGGTGGCCGGCGACCGGCCCGTCGCGGCGGCCGGTGATGCGGCGGCCGGTGATGCGGCGGCCGGTGATGCGGCGGCCGGTGATGCGGCTGTCTCTTATACAC
>NZ_CAKKTL010000377.1:0-3079 GCF_920664355.1 Protofrankia sp. CiP1_Cm_nod2 | reverse complement strand
TCCGTCGTCCTTCACGCCGACCACCGCATACTGCGGTTCGTCGGTTCGTTACTCATGTAGCTAACCATGGAGGCTGGCGGCCGATCCGTCAAGCTCCGCCCGAAAAGTCGTTCTCGACGCCGGGCCCGCCCTGCCTACCTGCTCGGCGTGTTCCCGACGCCGCGCCTGCCAGACGCACTGACCAGCCCCACCAGCCCTTGATTCCGTTGGTGGAGCTGTCACACAGGCCGCGGCCGCGCCGAACGCGCGCGGGAAAGTGTCGACGCCAGCGGTGACCACCGCGCCGACCTGCTCCTGTGGGGCCGGCGGCGTTCTCCTCGCCGGCGCCGTGTCGCTGCTCGGCGAGGGCGGGGTGGCGATCGCCGTCGGCGCGATCTCCGGTGAGCCGACGGTCCTCGCGCCGGACGCCCTCGCGAACCCGGCGCGCAGACGGGTGCAGGGCTACTGGGGCCGCTGGCCGCTCGGCCACGACCTACGCGAGCTGGTCGGGCTCGTCGCGGCCGGCCGGCTCACCCCGGCCGACCACCCACACGCCAGCTGGCACGCGGTCGGCGAGCTGGCCGCAGGCTACCTCGACGGGCGCATCCGACGCCGCCGTGCTGTCCTCGAGGTCGACTGAGACGCCGACCGGGACGTCGGACAGGACGTCAGGCGGCCGCTGGCGGCCCGGCCTGGGTAGACCGACGGACGGCTCGGCCGGATAGCGGGCCGCCGACACGGCCACTACAATGTCGGCCGCCGCCGCGTGGGGCGGGTAAGCAGAGTTGAGGCCCGGCGACGTGTTTTCCATGGCCTGTTGAAGGATTCGCCGGACAATACCTTGGGGATTTCAGGCGATCCGAGTGACTGGCCATCAAAGCGACGGCCGATCGACAGGGTGAACGCCCGACCGCTGGCCGAGCCGCACGCCGGTCCGTAGATCATGTGATGTCCGAACTGGCCCGCCAGGCGCGCGTGCCCTCCCCAGCGGTCACCGAGCGCGTGCAGCGTATACGGCATAACGACATAGTCATCAGCCGGTGGTCACGATAGCACCCGAACGTAAAGAAAATATTTGAAAATACCCCATCGGTAGCGGACCATGACGCCTGAGGTGTGTGATACGGGCTACGGTCACGGGAACATGCCCTGGCGGGACCGGCTGACGGGTGACGGCGAGCGGATACCGCATGCTCACCGTCACCGGTAGCCGTCTGATCCGTCTGACTCCCAATGGGCGCTGGTCGCACCGCCGGCTGCGGTGGTGGGTCGGTGGGAGAAGCACGACCGCCTTGACCTGGTCGATGCGATCCTCTACGTGGTGCGCACCGGCTGTGCCTGGCGGGCACTGCCGTCGGACTATCCGCCCTGGCAGACGGTCTGCTACTACTTCGCCCGCTGGCACGACGCCGACGTGACCGAACGTGTCCACGACGCACTACGGGGTCAGGCCCGCCGGCAGGACGAACGCGACGTCGAACCGACGGCGGAGATCATCAACGCTCAGTCCACCGGACACCCCGGACAACTACGGACCGTTGTCGCCTGCCCGGAACCCGCGGAGCTCACCGGCCGTCAGGTCCGTGCGCGGTTCGACCCGGATCTGGGTGACGCGCTGGGCGCGCACCGGCGCTGAGTAGAGGAGGAAGCCGTCCTCGATGACCTGATCGATGATCTGTCCGATGACGGCCCTGACGTACCGTACCGTGGCTTCTGTCGTTGCAGTCAGGCCTGAGCACGTTTCCTGAGCACGGAATGTGATGCCTATGGCAGGGCATGAGGCGGCGGCGCTGGCGTAGAACGCGTTTCCGATCGACGGCGCTCACGCGCGTGTAGCTATACGCGCGCGTGAAGGATTCCCTGGGTGCGTATAGAACTATGCGCGGTGCGTGTAGGCCGTCCAGCGACGGCTACCGCTGGCTACCAAGGGTCCGTCGTCCCGGGCGAGCCGGCGCAGCAGTCGCGACGCCTGGTCGGGGGACAGCGAGCACAGGTCGGCTGCCTCGCCTCGGGTGATCTGGCCGTGGGCCGCGACGTAGCTGAGCACCATCTGCTCCTGCTGAGCCTGGTCGAAGCCATGCACCCGGACGTAGGCGGCGGGTTCGCGAAGTTCGCGGTAGACAGCGGCGGTGAGATGCCAGGTACGCCCCTTACCTCCGCCGCGTGCTTCCACGAGGCCACGGTCGACCATCCGCGCGAGCTGCCGCCGGACCTCCGAGTCGCCGACCTGTAGAAGGGCAGCGGCAGATCGCGTCCTCTCGACCGAACAGGAGCAGTGCGCCGGCGCAGATCACGGTCGTGCCGCCGCGTTGCTCGAGTAGACCGAGGGCGCGCGCGACATCATGGTCATCAAGATCGGCTAGCACGCGGTCCCCGTAGCCGGCCGATTCCCGGATCAGCCGGCGAAATCGCTCGAACTCCAGCGGGTCCAGGTCATTCCAGGTTGCGTCAGGCACCGGAAGCGCCGAGTAGTCGACGGCTCCTCGGTCGATCTCGTGCGCGAGCATCTCGTGTGCGTGGATCGGTATGCACGTCGGCTTTCCATCGCCACCGATCGCCCGTCGTTGGTACATCCCGCGGGTGGTTCCGACGATACGTGGGCTGTTCTCTACCTGGACGCACAGCACGGGCGTACCGTCGATCTCGATCGTGGACACAGCCGTCTGTACTGGGGGTTGCGTGGAGTTCGCGATGAGCGCCTGCAGCCGCTGCGGATCGGTACGGTTGCCATGCCGCGGTCGAGCGCCAGTGACCAAGCCGGAGTCCTCGACGCCAAGAAGCAGCAGGCCACCGTGGCCATTGGCCAGGCAGACGACCGCCTCGATCAGCTCGCGGTCGCCGAGTGACTGACGTTCCTCGCCCTTGAACTCGACGGACAGCGTCTCTCCGCCGTCGATCGCCGCGCGGACGGAGTCCGCATCGAGCAGCGAGAAGGAGATGAGATGGCTGACCATCTGGCCCCCTCCTGCCGTCACCGGTTTGATCTCGCAGGCGTCAGGCTACTGAAGATACGCTTGCTCAGCGTCCGATTGCCTGCTTGTAGGCAGGTCGGCCCACAGCCGCGATGCCGGATGAGGGCCGGGGCTGCAGCATCGTTCAC
>NZ_CAKKTL010000376.1:1805-3267 GCF_920664355.1 Protofrankia sp. CiP1_Cm_nod2 | reverse complement strand
GCCCAGCCCGGCCCGGCCGGCCCGCCCAGCCCACCTGTCCCGCCCGGCGTTCCCGCGGCGCCGGCGCCGGGGCCAGCCCCAGCCCCAGCCCCGGCCCCAGCCCCGGCCTCGGCTTCGGCTTCTGGTGGGACGCCCGCCGAGCGCCGTGCGGCGGCCAGGCCCCTCGTCCACAGTTCGCGGCGCAGCGGCGGGTCGAGGACGGGCATGTCGACGGCGAGAACGTCCCGGTCGCCGTCCCACCGGCGCGTGCCGACCACGACGACCGGCGCCCGCAGCCTCGCCGCCAGGTCGCGGAGGGCCGCGGCCTGCTCATGATCGTGGATGTCGGCGGCGACGGCCTGCCCGCCGTCACGGCCGTCATCGGACGCCGCGCCGTCGAGCGCGGATCCGCCGATCACGTAGACGTACCGGCACAACGCGGCCTCCCGCTCGAGCAGCCGGACCACCTCGGCGCGTGCGGCCCACCCGAGCCGCGCGAGGGCCGCGGCGTCCACGGCCCGGGCGCGCAGCCCGAGCCGGCCGCACAGCGCGGCGGCGCAGGCCCGCCGTCCGCTGCCGGGTGGGCCGACCAGGCTGACGACCGGCCAGCGCGCCACCGGCGATGGATGCCCGCGCAGCCGCTCGGCGAGCCGGTCGACCAGCGTGAGGTGGGCTTCCGCGAGCGGCGCCGTCCTGATCTCCCCGAGCAGGCCGGTCACGGCGTCGTCGGTCCGGTTGACACCGAGCAGGAACTCCGCGACCCGGTCGTCGAGAACGAGCGGACGCCCGGTGAACGGCACACCGGGCCCGCCGGCCCCGATCCGCAGCAGCCCGAAACCGATCAGCGGCCGGCCCGTGCCGAAGCTCGCCACCGCCGCGTCCGGCCCCCACCACATCGGCGCCGCCGGTTCGTCCGACGGATCCGGTGGACTGGCCCGCGGCGCGTCAGCGAGCAGCACGGCCGCGAGGGCGGGCGTGGGGCAGCCGCGGGTGACGTCGTCGTGCGCGTAGGCGTAGAGGCGCTCGAACGCCGGGTCGAGGCGCGGCGCCAGGCAGAGCACCAGGCTGTCGCGCTCGAGATCGGTCAGGTCGAACACCGACGCGAGCACGTCCAGCGGGGCGGGCGTGTCCGCGTCGAGGAGCACCTCCCGGATCCGGTCGAGATCGTCACGTAACCGCGTGATGCGGGCGGTGAGGTCCCGCGACCGCGGGTCGACGTCGTGGAACAGCCACCGGGCGTCCGGGCCGTCCTGCGCGAGCAGCAGGTCGGCCTGCTCGTCGCTGATGACCGTGCCGTGCGCCGGGTGCAGCGGATCGCTCCCCCAGCGGGCCCGCAGCCAGCGGATGTGGCGGGCCAGCAGCAGTCTGATCAACGTGAGGTGGGCGCGTAGGAACGCCTCGTGCGCATCGGCCTCGGTGACCGTTCCGGCCGCTCCCGCGGACTCGTCGCGCGCGGCTGCCGGACCACTCGGCGCCGGGCTGT
>NZ_CAKKTL010000376.1:0-1626 GCF_920664355.1 Protofrankia sp. CiP1_Cm_nod2 | reverse complement strand
TCCTCACGGCACCATCGGACACAGCACCGGCTGTCGTCATGGTCATGGCAGCTCCACCGTCGTGCGGTCGATGCTCGACACGCCCGCGGCCCGGACCCGGACCGGTACCGGCGTCGGCGGGCCCGCCTCGGCCAGCAGCGCCGCCGGCACCCGCACCCGCAGGCTGGTCGGTGACGCCTCAAGGTAGGAGGCCGCGGGGACCACCACCCGGCCGATCAACGTCTCACCGGGCTGGCCGGGCACGTGCAGCCGGCTTCCGGTCACCTTCAGGATCCGTCCGGTGCCACCGGGCTCCGCCTCGACCACGACGGCGGCGACGGCCGGGACGATCATCATGGCGGCCGGGGCGGACCGGGCCGGGCCGGCGACCGTCCCGCTGGTGGCGACCGAGACGGTGTGGGTACCGGGCTGGAGCCGGGATTCCGGCGGGATGGGCCGGCCGTCGGGCAGCGCCGCGTCCGGGATCACCACCGCGACCCGGTCCGGCGTCGGCACGGGCGCGGCGGCGAGCGGAAGGTCGATCCCGCCGACGCGGACCAGCGTCCGGCCCGGTGCCGGCGCCAGCAGGCTGGTGCCCTCGACGACGAGCGTGTCGCCGATCCGCGCGACAGGGTGTGCCCGGGGCTGGTCGGCCGCCCCCGCCGGCAGGACCCGCAGCCGGCTGATCGCCGGAGTGCGCAGCGTGTGCACCCGGACCCGCGGGCCGGCGGCCGGGCCCTCACCGACCTCGACCGCCACCGGCGGCCGGGCCCGCTGATCGATCTGGACGACCGTGACCAGGTACGCGGCTGACAGGCGGAACGGCGTGGTCAGCGCCGTCCACACCTTCGTCAGGTCGTCGAGGCCGACCGGATCCAGCGTCACCGTGATCTGTTCGACGCTGTCGGCGAGCCCGGCGGCCAGCAGCGGCTGGTCGACCGGGTCCCGGGTCGAGACGAGGTCCTCGGTGAGGATCGGGGTCTCGTGCAGCACCCGCATGGCGCTGCCGAGCACAAGCTGAGCGCGGCTTTCGTCGTGCGTGTCGCCGGCGCTGTCCAGCACGGAGCCGAACGCGGTCAGCAGATAGTGCAGGTGCAGGGACAGCGGCGGGGAGCCGTACCGGGTCGGCGAGCCGGCGGGCGGGGCGTCGAGGTTCTTCAGGTACGGGCTCTCACTCACCCGGTAGAGGAAGAGGTTGAGCCTGGCCGGTTCGGCCGCCGGACTCGCGCCGGCCGGCACCGGCCGAGGGGTGCCGACCGTCACCGGCACGTCCGTGACGCCGGGCGGCCGGGCCACCCGGTCCCGCAGGAGCGCACGCAGGCTCGCGCTGACGTCCCTGATCACCTCATGCCCGCTCATGGCGCGTCCCGCTGCCAGGCCGAGTAGGCGCGAACGCCCTGGTAGGCGTCGAAGCCCACCAGGCCGGACGGGACCGGCGCGGCGGCCGGCGTCGCCGCGCGTTCCGCGGCGACGACCGGTTGCGGGAACCGGACCTCGACCGTGTCGATACGCACGGTGGTCCGGCCGGAGCCCGAGCCGGTGAGCACCCCGTCGGCCCGGCGCCCGATGCTCGGGGGCGGCGCCGGCCGGGGCGTGGGCGTGGGCCACGACGTCTCGCCGCGCCCACCGGCCCGCCCGCCTCGGCGC
>NZ_CAKKTL010000375.1:0-3107 GCF_920664355.1 Protofrankia sp. CiP1_Cm_nod2 | reverse complement strand
CTGGGCGACGGTCGCCAGGATCAGGGGACCTGGGCCTTGACGCAGCCGGCGGCGCTGCAGGCGATGGAGCGCCAGTAGTGGACGCCGTTCACGTCCCAGCTCAGGGCTCCCCAGATGGAGCCGGTGCTGGTGTCGGAGCACCAGCCGCCGGTGGGCGCGTCGCCGATCGACGCCGTCCGTCCCAGGTCGTTGCCCTGCCTGACGGTGCCGGCCTCCCCGGCCACGTTGGTCTTGCCGTTGGCCTGGAGGTTGGCCAGGCGCACCTGGTAGGTGTTCTGGTTCTGCCAGATCTCGACACGAGCCCCCGGGCCGGCGTGCTGTTCCCGCAGGGTCCACGGCGCGTAAGGCTGCCCGCACAGGTTCTGGACCCGGTCCTGGGGCTGCCCGGGGCTCTCGCTCTGGGTGGGGCTTTCCGTCGGGCTCTGGGTCTGGTCGGGGCTCTGCGTGGCGGTCGACGTCGGGCTCTGTGCCGGGGTGAGGGCCGGGACCGGCGGCAGGGTGGGGGTCTGGGCCCGCGCGGGTGTGGCCGCCAGCGGCAGGCCGACCGCCAGCGCGGCAGTGGTCACCAGCGTCGTCAGGATCACAGCCGGCCGGCGTCGTGCCGCGGCCGGGCCATGTGGGATGACATGCACTATTCGGTATCCTTTCTCCACCCGGAACTGCGGACGCAGAGTAGCCACGTCCACGCTGTGCGTTTCCGTTCCGGTGCGAAAGTTCCCTTCAGGCGCCCCTGGCAGACCTGCGGCCAGCGTCTTCACCCCTTCCGGGTCTGCCCGCCCCCACGGGCGCCGGCTTCCCGTCATCCGGCTTCCCGCCATCCGGCTTCCCGCCATCCGGCCGGTGCGTCGTCCTGGGGCTGGATGACCGCCACAGGAGTGGGTGGGGCGGGGGTGGGGCGGGGATGGGCCGATACGCTCGTGGGTGTGGCAACCGCGCAGATCTATCCGAGCCTGCTGGCGGCCGATTTCGGGCGGGTCGCCGACGCCGCGCGCGCGGTCGAGGGCCACGCCGACTGGCTGCACGTCGACGTCATGGACTACCACTTCGTCCCCAACCTGGCGTTCGCGCCGGACACGGTGACCGCCCTGCGCACGGTCACCACCACCCCGCTCGACTGCCATCTGATGATCGGCGACCCGGACCGCTGGGCCGCCGGCTACGCCGAGCGGGGCGCGGCGAACGTGACCATCCACGCCGAGGCCGTCCATGACCTGCCCCGCACGACCGACGCCATCCGGGCCGCCGGCGCGCGCACCGGGCTCGCCGTCAAACCGGCCACCCCGGTCGAGCGTTATGTCGACGACCTGCACCGTTTCGACCTGCTGCTGCTGATGACCATCGAGCCCGGGTTCGGCGGCCAGAAGTTCATGGACGAGGTCCTGCCGAAGATCGAGGCGGCTCGGCGGCTGCTGGACGACCGGGGGCTCGACCTGTGGCTGCAGATCGACGGCGGGGTCAACGCCGAGACCATCGAACGGGCCGCGCGGGCCGGGGTGGACGTCTTCGTCGCCGGCACCGCCGTCTACGGCGCCGCCGACCCGGCCGCGGCGCTGGAGGCGCTGCGCGCGCAGGCGCTGGCCGCCGCCCCCCGGCTGGTGGCACCGGTCCCCGGGAAGGGCTGACCGGGCGATGCCGGGACGCCGGGCGCCAGGGCACCAGGCGCGGGAACGGCCGGCGCCGCGGGAACGGCCGGCGCCGCGGTGACGGCCGGCGCGGACGAGCGGTGGCTGCGGATGGCGGTCGAGATCTCCCGGCGGTGCCCGCCGTCACCGGGTGCGTTCTCGGTGGGCGCGGTCATCGTCGACCACTGCGCAGGCCCGGCGGCGGACGCGCCCGTGCGGGTGCTGGCGACCGGTTACTCGCGCGAGCTGGACCCGCATGACCACGCCGAGGAGGTCGCGCTGCGCAGGCTCGCGCGACGCGGCCGGGACGGCTTGCCGGTCCCGGTCGGCCCGCTGACGCTCTACAGCTCGCTGGAGCCGTGCAGCGCCCGGGCCTCCCGGCCCCGGACCTGCACGGAGCTGATCATCGAGGGCGGGATCCGCCGGGTGGTCTTCGCCTGGCGTGAACCCGTGCTGTTCGTCGACTGCGAAGGCGTGGAGATCATGCGGCGGGCCGGCCTCGACGTCGTCGAGGTGCCGGCGCTGGCCGCCGCGGTCCGGGCGGTCAACGCCCACCTGCTCGCGTGACCGTTACGCGCATGGCGTTTTTGCATGACGTTTCTCACATGATGCCGCGCATGTGACGTCGCTCATATGGAACACTTATATAAACCTCTTGAGTGTAGCGGCCCCGGTAGCAAATACCCGCAAAAGCGGATATACAAGGCCGACCATGCGCGGTCGAACACGTGAAGATGGACGAAGAGTGAGCGGTGTACTGCCGTCCGGTATCGCGTGAGCTTTCTTGCACCTGTGCCGTCCGCGTGTGCCAGACTTGGTCAGGTAGTTAGCAGCACGCGCGCTCCGGGGTCGGTGAAAATCCGAACCGGCGGTGACAGTCCGCGACCCGTCCGCAGCCAGCGGACGGCTGACCCGGTGGAATTCCGGGGCCGACGGTGAAAGTCCGGATGGGAGGACGCGCGCGGGCGTGTGCTGTCCGGCGGCCCACAGGCCTGCCGACGGCCCGTCCAGCGCCCATGCGCCGGACGTGTCCCGCGTGATCGCCTCCGTCTCGGACGTGGTGCCGGGACGAGAGGGCACACAGGAATGTTCACCGGCATCGTCGAGGAACTCGGCGTGGTCGCGGCCGTCGAACCACGGCCGGCCGCCGCTCGGCTGGTCATTGACGCCACGAAGGTACTTGAGGACGTCAGCGAGGGCGCGTCCATCGCGGTCAACGGGGTCTGTCTGACCGTCACCAGCTGGTTCCCCCACGGCGAGGGGCAGGCGTTCGCGGCCGACGTCATGCAGGAGACGCTCGACCGCTCGTCCCTGGGTGGGCTGCGCGCCGGCGACCGGGTCAACCTGGAGCGCCCCGTGCGCCTGGCCGACCGCCTCGGCGGGCATCTCGTGCAGGGGCACGTGGACGGCGTCGGCGTGGTCCTCGAACGCCGCTCCAGCACCTCTGTTGTGCATGTGGAGGCCTCCGGCGACGCGGCGGCAACA
>NZ_CAKKTL010000374.1:0-3233 GCF_920664355.1 Protofrankia sp. CiP1_Cm_nod2 | reverse complement strand
AGGGCCGGGGCCGGCCGCCCCGGCTGGCCCGACGGGCCCGGTCACACCGGTCGCCGCGACCGCGTCGGACAGGCCGCCGGCCAGTGTCCCCGGGACCAGCGCCAGGGCGGCGCAGCCGGCGGCGAGCAGCCCCATCCCGGCGAGCATGACCGGGGGGCTCTCCCGCGCCGAGGCGGCCTCGGCGCCGCGGGGGCGGGCGAAGAACCCCACCCCGAGCGCCTTGACGAAGGTGGCGGCGGCCAGCCCCGCGGACAGCGCGATGGCGGCGACCGCCAGCGGCAGCGCCACCGCGCTGGCCGTCCCCGGCACCCCCAGCCCGTGCACGAGCGACTCCAGCAGCAGCCACTCGCTGACGAACCCGTTGCCCGGCGGCAGCGCCACCGCCCCCAGCGCACCCACCGCGAACAGCCCGGCCGTCACCGGCATCCGGGCCCGCAGCCCGCCCAGCGCGTCCAGGTCACGCACGCCGGTGGCCCGCAGCACCGACCCGGCCGCGCAGAACAGCAGCGCCTTGAACGCGGCATGGTTGACCACGTGCAGTAACGCGGCGGCGAGCGCCAGGGCGGCGAGGGGCCGTTCCCCGGCGGCGGCGAACATCCCCGCCGCACCGGCGCCGATCAGGACCAGGCCCATGTTCTCGCTCGTCGAGTACGCCAGCAGCTGTTTGACGTCGGTGGCCATCGCCGCCTGCAACATCCCGTACACCGCCGAGACCGCCCCGGCGGCCAGCAGCACCAGCCACCACCAGCGCGGCCCGCCCCCGAGCAGGTCGAACCCGACGCGGATCACCCCGTAGACGCCCAGGTTCACCATGGCCGCGCTCATCAGCGCCGAGACGTGGCTGGGCGCCTGCGGATGCGCCCGCGGCAGCCAGGCGTGCAGCGGGACCGTGCCCGCCTTGGACGCGAACGCGGCAACCGCCAGCACGAAGACCGTGCTACGGACGGCCGGCGGCACCTCGCCCGCGCCCGCGCGCAGCGCAGTGAACGTCTCACCGCCGGCGCGGGCCGCGAACAGCGCCAGGGCGATCAGGAGCGCCACCAGGCCCAGATGCGTCATCACCGCGTACCACACCCCGGCGTCGCGCACCGCGGCCCGCGACCGGTGCTCGGCCAGCACCAGCAGCAGCGAGGTGACCGCCATCAGCTCCCACAGCAGCAGGAAGGACGACACGCTGGACGCCGCCGGCACCAGCAGCAGCGTGGCCGCGAAGACGGGTAACACCGCCTGCACCCCGCGGGCGGACACCCCGTGCCCGGTGTAACCGATCCCGTAGAGCGCCACCGGCGCCACCACCGCGCCGGAGACGGCCATGAACAGCCCCGAAAGGGCGTCCACCGTCAGATGCACCCCGGCCAGCGGCAGCAGGCCGGGCAGGCTCGCCGACCACGGCGCGCCACCGCCGCTGGTGCCGCCGCCACCGGCGAGCGCCGCGAGCCCGGCGGTGAGCCCGGCCACGCCGACCCCGGCGGTGCACACCCCCACCAGAGCCGGCCGCACCCGCTCGGGGGTGAACGCCCCGGCCACCGCCCCGACGCCGGCCAGCCCGGTGGCGGTGGCCAGTGCCGGCCCGACCAGACCGCTCACTGGCGAGTCACGGTGCGTAGCGCGGCCACGATCGCGTCCGGCTCCGGCGGGCAGCCCGGCACCTGCAGGTCCACTGGCACCACGTCGGCCACCGAGCCCTGCACGCCGTAGCCGCCGGCGAACTCCCCGCAGTTCAGCGCGCAGTCACCCACCGCTATCACCAGCCGGGGCCGTGGTGTCGCCTCCACCGTGCGGCGCAGCGGCTCGGCCATGTTGCGCGTCACCGGCCCAGTGACCAGCAGCACGTCCGCGTGCCGGGGTGACGCCACCACGCGCGCCCCGTACCGCTCGGCGTCGTACACCGGGCCGAACGCGGCGGCAATCTCGATCTCGCACCCGTTGCAGGACCCGGCATCGACGCATCGCACCTGTACCGAGCCGGCGAGCCCGCGGGCCGCCGGTGGGCACTCCGCCCGCGGCGCCGGCGGGGCCTGTTCGGCCACCCGCCCGGTGTCGCGGATCTTACGCAGCAGATTCACCACATGCTCCTGATGTTCGGTGACGACGTCCTTCCTGGTGAGCGGAAGGTGACCAGACGTTGCGTCGGGTGCTGTACGTGCTGTTTCGGAGCAACCGACGACGCCGCGATCCACACCGTCACGCGCCGTGCTGCCACGGCACGATCGGTGCTGCCGCGGTCCACACCGTTGTGATCTGCGTCCGCGACCCGTGTCGCCATGACCTGTGTCAACACGCTTCGCGCCGCCATGGTCATGCCGTCGGTGGATGGTGCGTCCGTCGGGCCGCAGTCACCCCGTGGGCCGCGTCTCCCCCGCATGCAGACACGGCCTCACGTACGGCACGCCGACCTTACCAATTGCAAACATTAGCAACTGAAGGAGATGCCAAGAGCCGCCGGTACCCCCGCCGTCCACCGTCCGCCGAACCCTGGCCCGGCAGGCCTGTCCGGATGATGTTCCGCGTCGCGGGGATGCCTTGACCTCGACCGCGGTTGAACTCCCAGCATGATCATGTTTTTCCGGCGGATCGGAGAGGGGATTTTTATGATCATGAAGGAGTATTCCGAGCGGGAGCTTGCCTCCCAGCCCATCGGCTACTGGAGCGGTGAGGCGTACCGCGCGGTGGTCGGGCGCATCCGTACGGAGCTGGCCACGGAAGATCTCACCCAGCCGCACTGGTGGACGCTCAACCATGTCGCCGGTGCCCCCGGCGCGTGGAGCCGGGCGAAGCTCGTCGAGCGACTGGCCCCGTTCGACGATCTCGGAATCGATTTCGACGACGTCTTCGACGATCTGATCACCCGAGGATGGATGACGGAGGACGCCTTGACGCGCTCACTGGCGCTGACCAGAGTTGGGGAGGCTGGGCTGCTGCGCGCCAGGGAGCGCACCGCGCGCGCTCACGGACAGACGCACGAAGGCATCGCAACGGCCGACTACGTGACGGCACTCAACGTCCTGCGCCGCATGATCGATAATCTGGGCGGCAACAGCGACCTTCCCTGATCCCCTCGATAACCAGCTTTCCCAAGGAAAGCCCTGGTCAGCCCCACGCTATATCACTCAGCCGTACCTTCGTACCGCCGGCAAGCGAGGATCGTCAGTCGTGGATGACGTCGTCGATGGTGGTCGCGGTGCCCACGCGGCGTAGCCAGACATCCAGCTGGGCCAGGTCGGCGCAGGCCA
>NZ_CAKKTL010000373.1:0-3244 GCF_920664355.1 Protofrankia sp. CiP1_Cm_nod2 | reverse complement strand
TCCTTCGACCATCTGGTGGTCTCGGACGGGGCGATCGTCGAGAGCCGTGACCTGCACGCCCCGGTCTGAGCCGGGGATCGCCCGGATGGCCGTGGCCGGTGCCGTCCCGCGTGGCCGTGCGGGACCCGGGCCGGCTACGCGGCGGGCCACCGCATGGCCGGCTACACCGGTTGCCGGGTGCGTTTTCTCACATCCTCCCGCGCTTCGGCCGGATTCGGATACAAGGACGATCCGTACCGGGGACGACCGGTCGCGGGAACGCCGTGCGGACGCCTTTGCCAGCGGATTGCCGGCGGCATCTACGGCATCTACGGCGGCGGCATCGTCGGCGGCATCGGCGGCGGGGCGCGGATGGCCGGGCCCGACGAAACCGGACGTCCCGAAAGCGGTCACCGTACCTGCCCTTCCGTGTATGGATAGCTGCGCTGTGTCCGCGTCCGGTTTCCTCCGTGTTGCCCGGCCGGTGGGTCCCGCCGGCCGGTTTTCCCGGGGGGCTAAAATTTCCGACACGCATCCGGTGGCACGGTGTCCGCGCCCATGTCCTGCCTGTCCGGGGAAGGAGCTGGTCCGGCACCCGCAAGTGCCGATCTCGGTGAACCGGTGTCGATCGCCGTTGGTGTCCGTCATGGACCGTCGGCCAACGATCTGCTGGGAAATGATGTCGACCTTGAAAACTGTCGTCGTTGTGAGTCGCGTGATTTTTGGTTGCTTTTTCTGGCGCATTATTGTGAATATAATGTGTCATAGTTGTTTCTTTGTGCATGTATACGGTTCGGCTCCCGGGCTCCTCGGCGTGTCGGCCGCGGCACGCCCGTGGCCGCCGGCCCGCCGGCCACCAGCCGGCCGGCGGGCCGACAGGCGATCGTCGCTGTGGCCGCGCACCTGGATACCGGCAGCCGCGCCGGCAGGTACCGGGCCGGCAGGTACCGGGCCGGCCGCCCGCGGCCCGGTCAGGAGGGACCACCCATGAGCACCAGCACGCACCGTAACCCGCAGGCCCGCGGCCCCGGGGTGCCGCGGGCCGGGGCGGCGCGGGTCCCCGGGCCGTCACGGGACCTCGTCGTCGCGGTCACTCCCTTCACCGAGCCTGACGCGCGCCTGACGGCCGCGGTGGCCCGGGCCGGCGGCCTCGGCGTTCTCGACCTGGGGCGGGATGCCGCCGCCGCACGCGCCGCGCTCGCGGACGCCGCCCGCTGGTCGCGCGGCCCGTTCGGGGTACGGGTGCCCGTCGGCTGCGCCACCAGCCCGCGGGAGCTGCCGCCCGAGGTGGACACCGTCATCCTCGCCACCGGCCCGGCCCGCGGTGAGCGGGACAGCGAGCGGAACGTCGAGCGGGACAGCGAGCGGGACAGCGAGTGGGACGTGGAGGCGGCGTCGGCGGGCGGGCGTCGGCGCGTCCTCATCGAGGTCACCTCGGTCGCGCAGGCGCGGGCGGCGGCCGCGGCCGGTGCCGACGGCCTGATCGCCCGGGGCGGCGAGGCCGGCGGCCGGGTCGGCGACCTGACCACGTTCACCCTGCTCCAGCACCTGTTCGCCGCCGACGGCCTGGACCTGCCGGTGTGGGCCGCCGGCGGGCTAGGGCTGCACACCGCCGCCGCCGCCGTTGCCGCGGGGGCGGCCGGTGTCGTGCTCGACGCCCAGCTCGCGCTCGTCCGGGAGATGGAGCTGCCGGCCGAGGTCGCCGCTGCCATCCGGGGCATGGACGGCAGCGAGACCACGCTCCTCGCCGGGCACCGGGTGTACGTCCGCCCCGACCTGCCGGTCGCCGGGCTCGCCGGCCAGCAGGCGGACGAAGGGCTCGACGAAGACGCGGTCGCGCACCGTCTCGGTGCCCGTGACCTGCGTGAACAGTTCCTCCCCATCGGCCAGGACGGCGCCTTCGCCGCGCCGCTGGCCGACCGGTACGTCACCGCCAGCGGCGTTGTCACAGCGGTCCGGGACGCCATCGAGGCCCAGCTCGCCGCCGCGGTCCGGCTCGCCCCGCTCGCCCCGGGCGCGCCCTTCGCCGCCGACCGGGGCCTGCGCGTCCCGGTCGCGCAGGGACCGATGACGCGGGTCAGCGACCGGGCCGAGTTCGCCCGGGCGGTGGCCGACGGCGGTGGCCTGCCGTTCCTGGCGCTGGCCCTGATGGGCGGCGACGAGGCCCGTGCCCTGCTCAGGCAGACCCGCGACCTGCTCGGGGACGCGCCATGGGGGGTGGGGATCCTCGGCTTCGCCCCGCCGGAGATCCGCTCGGCCCAGTTCGAGGCCGTCGGGGAGATCCGCCCGCCCTGCGCGCTGATCGCCGGCGGGCGCCCGTCCCAGGCGGCGTCCCTGCAGGCCGCCGGCGTCGACACCTTCCTGCATGTGCCCTCGCCGGGGCTGCTCGGCCGGTTTCTCGCCGCCGGGGCCCGCAGGTTCGTCTTCGAGGGACGCGAGTGCGGCGGCCATGTGGGCCCACGGGCCAGCTTCCCGCTGTGGGAGGGGCAGATCACCGAGCTGCTGGCGTACGGCGAGCAGGTGTCCGTCGCCAGCGGCCGGTCCGCGGCCGGGGCGTTCTTCGCGGGCCTGCACGTGCTGTTCGCCGGCGGTGTGCACGACGAGCGGTCCGCGGCGATGGTCGCGGCGGCCGCCGCGCCCCTGGCCGCCCGCGGCGCCCGGATCGGGGTGCTGATGGGCACCGCGTACCTGTTCACCGCCGAGGCGGTCACCTCCGGCGCGATCCTGCCCGGTTTCCAGCGGACGGCGCTGGACTGCGGCGGCACCGTCCTGCTGGAGACCTCGCCGGGGCACGCCACCCGCGTCGTTCGGTCACCCTTCGTCACCGCTTTCGCCGGACGGCGGGCCGAGCTGCTCGCTCAGGGGCTCGTCCCCGCGCAGGTGTGGGAGGAGCTGGAACGGTTCAACCTCGGCCGGTCACGGATCGCGAGCAAGGGCCTGCGCCGCGGCCAGGGCCGGCTGGTGCCCGTCGACGAGGACACCCAGCGTAACGACGGTATGTTCATGATCGGCCAGGTGGCGGCGCTGCGGTCGGAGCCGACCACGGTGGCGGCCCTGCACGCCCAGGTGAGCGAGGGCGCCACCCAGGCGCTGGCCGACCGTCTCGTCGCCCTCGGCATCGATCCCGAGACCGACGTCAACGTCGACGGTGACACCGATGTCGGCGTTGACACCGGCGTCGGCCCGGTGCCCGGGCAGCCGGCCCGGCCGGATGCCGCGACGCGGGCGGGCACCCGGGCGCGGGCGGGAGCCAGGGCACGGGCTG
>NZ_CAKKTL010000372.1:0-3252 GCF_920664355.1 Protofrankia sp. CiP1_Cm_nod2 | reverse complement strand
GCGCTGGGATCCGCCGTCGCGGTGGCCGCGGGCAGGCGGCGGGCGGTGGCCACCGCCGGCCCGGGAGCCGGCGTCCGCGGGCCGCGGGCCCGCAGGTACAGCAGCGCGCACACGATGAAGCCGCCGCCGGCGACCAGCACCATGACGGGCGACCGCCCGGTGGGCGGCAGGGTGATCGCCGCCAGCGCCGCGGCGGCCACATAGGCCACGTTGAACAACAGGTCGTAGAGGGAGAAGGCGCGGCCCCGGTAGGCGTCCTCGGTCTGTTCCTGGACGATCGTGTCCACGCAGATCTTGCTCGCCTGGGCGGCGAACCCGATCGGCACCGAGGCCGCGATCAGCAGCGGTGACGAGAACGGCAGGCACAGGGCGATCTCGGCGATCCCGGCGACGAGCAGCACCAGGCTGATCCAGACCTGCTTGCTGACCAGCCGGGTCACCCGCGGGGTGGCGAACGCGGCCACCACCGTGCCCACCCCGCTGGCCGTCACCAGCAGCGCGAGACCGCCGAGGCCACCGTCCGCGCCGGTGAAGTAGTTGCGGTAGAGCAGGACAGCCATCACCGTCGTCAGGCCGTACGCCGCCCGCGAGCCGGTCAGCGTGGCGAGCGCGTACCGGGCCGGGCGCCGCCGCCACAGATGGCCGGCGCCGGCCGCCAGCTCCACGACCACCTGCCGGGCCTCACGCAGGACCCCCTGCCCGGGTGTGGGGCGCAGTGGCCCGAACTCGTACCGGCCGGCGCGGCCGGCGGTACCCGCGGCGGCCAGGTAGGCCACGGCCGCGAGCGCGGCGACCAGGGCGACGCCCGCGTCGTCACCGCCGGCCAGCCCCCGTACACCGCTGCCGATCCCGGCGCCGACCAGCGTCATGACCGTCCCGGACGTCACCGACAGGGCGTTCGCCGTCACCAGCCGCCCGGTCGGGACGACGACGGGCAGCCCCGCGGACAGCGCCGCGAGCACGAAACGGTTCACGCTGAACACCGCGAGCGCGCTCGCGTAGAAGTCGGCGCCGGTGTGGCCGGCCGCGATGAGCAGGACGAGCAGGACGAGCAGCACCGCCCGGGCCAGCGCGCACACCACCAGCACCCGCTGCCGGGAGATCCGGTCGAGCACGATCCCGGCGAACGGGCCGATGACGCTGAACGGCAGCACCACGATCGCCAGCGACGCCGCGAGCGCCGTGGCCGACGTCGCCCGTTCCGGGGAGAACAGCACGTAACTGACCAGGCTCGCCTGGAACACGCCGTCGGCGGCCTGCGAGCTCAGGCGGGCGGCATAGAGCCGCCGGAATCCCGTCAGCCCGAGGAGCTGTCGCAGATCTCCGGCCCGCGCCACACCCCTGAGCCTACGGACCTGCCCCCGCCGGGGCGCGGCCCGCTCGACGCCACACCCTCGACGCGACCACGCGAGGCACGCGCGGTCCCTGCCGCGACGGCAGCCCTCCCTGCCCGTGGCCTGCCCTGCCTGTGGCTGGAGCGCCGGTCAAGTAGCGCGGATCCCATCTACGACCACCCACCCGTACAGGCCATGATCCAGGTGAGTTTGTCGTTGTGTACGCTTTTTGGTCGCAAAAGCGTACACAACGACAAAGTCGCGCCGATCTTCTCCGGTGGCTGGCTTCTATCGAAGCGTGCCACCGTTCGGGGGGATACGCATGGTTACCTGACCAGCACTCCAGCCGCAGCCCTGCGGCCACCCCGGGCCGTAGGTGAAAACCGTCGTTCCCATAGCGGTAGCCACCTACGGCCTCCGCTGCCGTAGGTGGCTACCGTCGCGATGACAACGGTTTCTACCTACAGCGGAGGGGCAGGGCTGAGCACCAGAGGCAACGCCGGGGGCGGAGCCCCGCCGGTTTCTGCCTACGGCCGGGAGCCGGGGGGCAGGCCGGGCTGGGCGCCAGGGGTGGAGCCGGCACCGGAGCCAGGGCCAGTGTCCGAGGCTGGGCTGGCGCCGGGGCCAGGACTGGTGTTGGGGCCAGGACTGGGGCTGGGGCTGGGGCCAGGGCTGGTGTTGGGGCTGGGTGCGGGGGGCTCGCCGGGGATGGGGACGTTGTTCGCGCGGGCCCAGCGGAACAGCTCCGCCTCGGCCGCCTCTCGCCCGACCAGGCCCGCCTCGAAACGGAAGTCGAGCATGTGCGCCCGGGCCTGCCCCACCAGCCGGCCGGGGGCCAGGCCCAGCAGGGCCATGATGTCGTCCCCGGACAGCTCCGGGCGGATCGCGGCGATCTCCTCCTGCTCGGCCAGCTGGGCGATCCGCTCCTCCAGCGCGTCGTACGTGGCGGCCAGCGCCTCGGCCTTGCGCCGGTTGCGTGTCGTGCAGTCCGAGCGGACGAGCTTGTGCAGCCGGGACAGCTGCGGCCCGGCGTCGTGGACGTACCGGCGCACCGCCGCGTCCGTCCACTCCCCGCGCCCGTAGCCGTGGAAGCGCAGGTGCAGGAACACCAGCAAGGTGATCGCGTCCGCGACGTCCTTGGGGAAGCGCAGCGCCGCCAGGCGCTTACGGGTCATGTCGCGCCCGACCACCTCGTGGTGGTGGAAGGAGACGCCGCCGCCGGGGACGTGCCGGCGGGTCCGCGGCTTGCCGATGTCATGCAGCAGGGCGGCCCAGCGCAGCACCTCGTCCGGCCCGCCGCCGGGCGGCGGGTCCTCCAGGGCAGCCGGCCCGCCGCCGGGCGGCGGGTCCTCCAGGGCGATGGCCTGGCGCAGCACGGTCAGGGTGTGGGCGTAGACGTCCTTGTGCTGGTGGTGCTCGTCGATCTCCATCCGCAGCGCGGGCAGCTCGGGCAGGACGATGTCGGCGACGCCGACGTCCACCAGCCGGGCGAGCCCGGCGACGGGGTCGACCGCGACCATGAGTTTGCGCAGCTCGTCCCGGATGCGCTCGACCGAGACGATCTTCAGCCGGGGTGTCCTGGAACGCATCGCCGCGACCAGTTCGGGCACCGGGACCAGGCCGAGCTGGGCCTCGAAGCGGGCCGCGCGCAGGATGCGCAGCGGGTCGTCGTCGAAGGACGCCTCGGGGGGGCCGGGTGTGCGCAGCACCTTGCGGGCGAGGTCGCCCAGGCCGCCGAAGAGGTCGACGAACTCGTGGCCGGGCACGGACACCGCCATGGCGTTGACGGTGAAGTCACGGCGGACGAGATCACCCTCGAGGGTGTCGCCGTAGGCGACCGCCGGGTTGCGCGAGGTGCGGTCGTACGCCTCGGTCCGGTAGGTGGTGACCTCGAAGCGCACCCCGGACCGGATCAGCC
>NZ_CAKKTL010000371.1:0-3255 GCF_920664355.1 Protofrankia sp. CiP1_Cm_nod2 | reverse complement strand
CCCCCCAGCGCGCAGGCAGCCGCCGGCACCAGCTCGGACGGCGCCGGCTCAGGCGACACCGTCCCGGCGGACGCGGCCGGCGCCCGCAGGCCGGCACCGGCCGCCGGACGCTCCGCCGCGGCCGCGCCGGCACCGGCGCCGAAGAGCTACGACATGCCGGCCGGATTCCCGGGCTCGTGGTCCGGGACGGTCAGCCAGCCCGGCTCGACCGCATACACGGTGAAGATCACTCTGACCAACGGTGACATCGGGGAGAACGTGGGCCGGGCCTCCTACCCGGATCTCGGCTGCATAGCCGATCTCTATCTGACGGACGTGGCCGGGTCGACGATCCGGGTCCAGGGACGGCTGGTGGTGAACTCGTACAACGCCTGCGTGGCGGCAACGCTCGATCTCGGTCTGCGGTCGAGCTCGTCGATGAACTATCTCGCGCAGTCACCGGGACTCGACGGCAGCGGCAGCGCGCTCCTCTACCGCTGACCCGCGCTGTTGATGATCTCCAGCCGCCGCACACGAAGGCGCTCGACGTCGAGCGTCGCGATCTGGAGGCTGCCCACCCGCGCCCGTCGGACCGCCAGCCGTCCGATCGCGAGCGCGCCCACGGCGAGGGCGCCCAGCGCCGTCGCGCCGAGGGCCAGCGCCCCGACGGCGAACGCGCCCACCGCCTTCGCCCCGGTGGCCACGACCACGCCGCCGGAGGCGGCAGGCACGATGTCGCCGGTGGCCTCGGATTCCTCACCGGCGGTGGATTCCTCACCGGTGTCCCGGGAAGTCGGCCGGCTGGCGGGCTGCGTCAGGTTGCTCATCCTGTCGAGAGTAGAGCCTTCCCGTGGGCTGTCGAGTTTTCCACCGGCCGGCCCGGTGGCTACTCGACGGTAGGTTGTGCCCAGGCTTTCCGACCGCCCAGTATTCGGATATTCACGACCCGGCTGTCGCGTGACGAGCCACCCCGCGACGCCCGTTCGCGATGCCCACCGGCGCGGCCTGGCGCCATCCGGACCAGACGAACCAGGAGGGAGTCCGATGATGGACGGGCTCGAAGTGAAAGCCGCCGCGGACGGCGACACCGCCTCCACCGACGACCGCACGGCCCGCTCCGGTGATGCCGGCGCGACCCATGTCGCCAGCCCCGCGGACGGGCGGACCGGGCGGCGGCAGCCGATCCCGCTGGAGCCGTACCTGTTCGCCGAACCGCCGGCACAGCCGCTGGTGTCACTGCGCGTCGAACGCCACGGCGCGGTCGTCCGGGTCACGCTGCTCGGCCCGGGCAAGGGCAACACCCTGGGCGCGGACTTCTGGCGTGAGCTCCCGCAGGTGTTCACCGCCCTGGACGCCGACGACACCGTGCGGGCGGTGGTGCTCACCGGCTCCGGCAGCCACTTCTGTTACGGCCTGGACCTGGCGCTGCTGGCCGAGCTGGGCGACATCGCGGGCGACGGCGACGGCGGCCTGGCCCGGTTCCGCACCGGTTTCCTCCACCGGCTGCGTTCCATGCAGGACGCGCTGGACCTTGTCGCGTACAGCCGGAAGGCTGTCGTCGCCGCGGTCAGCGGCTGGTGTGTCGGCGGCGGGGTCGATCTGCTGGCCGCGTGCGACGTCCGGTACGCCAGCGCCGAGGCGCTGTTCAGCATCCGGGAGGTGAAGGTCGGCGCGGTCGCCGACCTGGGCAGCCTGCAGCGCCTGCCCGCCATCATCGGGGACGGGCACCTGCGGGAGCTCGCGCTGACCGGCAGGGACATAGACGCCGCCCGCGCCGAGCGGATCGGCCTGGTCAACGATGTGCTGCCCGACCCGGCCGGCGCGCTCGCCGCCGCGCACGCCTTCGCCGACGAGGTGGCGGCCAACCCACCGCTGGTCGTACAGGGCGTCAAGGACGTCCTGGGCAATGCCCGTTTCGCCGCGGTCGAGGCCGGGCTGCGCTATGTCGGGGCCTGGAACGCCGCGTTCCTCCATTCCCACGACCTCGCCGAGGCGGTGACGGCTTTCAGACAGCGGCGGCCGCCACGGTTCACCGGCCGATGATCTCGGTTCCCCGCGCGCGCCACGAGCCGCCAGCAGGCCCCGGCACGGACGTCACCCGGCCGCGCCGGCCCGGCGGGCAGGCGGGCAGGCGGAACCGCCTCGCTCATATACCGGATCGTCGTCCCTGGGACGGATAGGCTGACGCAACGGCAGCGTCCGGCCGCGGCCACGTCCGTGCCGGGCGGAGGGGGCGCCCGCGTCGGGCGGAGCGGGCATCGTCGGCTGGTGGTCCCGGCCGGATGCCGGCTCGGCGGCCAGATGTTAAGAGCGGGCCCCGGCCAGCGGTCCGGCCGGGAGGGCCCAGCCCGGAGCCGACGGTCGGGAGGACGGTGCGGACGGCATGCCAATGATGTGCGCGGTCACGTTTTCGCCACGTGGACGGCTCTACTACGCCGATCCCGGACCATACTCGCCGAAGGTCGGGGACAAGGTTCTCATCCCCACCGACGCCGGCCCCGAGGTAGCCGAATGCATGTGGGCGCCGCAGTGGGTCAGCGACGACATCGGCGGGCTTCCGGTCCTGGCGGGAATGGCGCAGACGGCCGACGTCGAACAGCACGCGGCCTCCCGGCGACGCCGGGCGCAGGCGCGCGTCACGGCAAAGCGGCTGATCCGCGAGCACGAACTGCCCATGAAAGTCGTGGGTGTCGACCACATCCCGGCCGAGAACATGTTCACGATCTATTTCACCGCCGACCACCGGGTCGACTTCCGAGGCCTGGTACGCGACCTCGCCCGTACCCTCGCGGCCCGGATAGACCTGCGCCAGCTCTCCGCCCGGGACAGCGCACGCATCCAGGGGGGAATCGGCTCCTGCGGACGTGACCTGTGCTGCGCCACCTTCCTCACGGACTTCGAGCCGGTCAGCATCCGGATGGCCAAGGACCAGGATCTCCCGCTCAACCCCATGAAGATAAGCGGTGCCTGTGGCCGGCTGATGTGCTGTCTGCGCTACGAACATCCGCTGTACGAACAGTTCAAGGCCGAGGTCCCGGCCGTGGGCGCCCGGGTGAGCACACCCGACGGCGACGGGCGGGTCGTCTCCCACGACATACCGCGTGACCGGGTCGTGGTCAGGCTGGACGCCGGTGGCGGGCGATGCGCGTGCAGCCGGGCGAGCGTCTGCGGCTCACGCAAGGAGTACGAGGCAGCCCATCCCGGGCCGGGCACGGCCCCGGGCGGAGCGGACGCCCTGGCGAGACAGCCGGGCGCCGCCGAGAGCCCGGACGCCAG
>NZ_CAKKTL010000370.1:0-3272 GCF_920664355.1 Protofrankia sp. CiP1_Cm_nod2 | reverse complement strand
AAGCAGAAGACGGCATACGAGATTTGCCTCTTGTCTCGTGGGCTCGGAGATGTGTATAAGAGACAGGCCCCGACCCGGGGCGCGCCGCTGTGCACGTTCGCCGAGGCGTCCCGGCAGCTCGCCGGCCTCCCCGACCCGAGGCCCGAGGCGGCCGCCGGCCCGGGCGTGGGTGACCCGTCCATCGCCGGGCTGCTGGTCACGGACACCGCCGACGCCACGGTCGCCGGCCCGGCCGGCGGCGCCCCGGCCAACGGCGCCCCGGCCAGGAGCACTCCCGCCAAGGCCGCTCCCGCCAAGGCCGCTCCCGCCAAGGCCGCTCCCGCCAAGGCCGCTCCCGCCAAGGCCGCTCCCGCCAAGGCCACTCCCGCCAAGGCCGCGCGGACCGACGATTCGACGAAGGGGAGCTGACCATGCCGGTTACCCCGGTCCTCACCGGACGCTGGAACACCCCCGGCTCCTGGACACTGGCCGTCTACGAGAGCACCGACGGCTACCAGGCGCTGCGGCAGGCCCTGGAGCTGGGCCCGGACGACATCATCAAGATTGTCAAGGACTCCGGGCTGCGCGGCCGCGGCGGTGCCGGCTTCCCCACCGGGATGAAGTGGAGCTTCATCCCGCAGGGCGACGACAAGCCGCACTACCTGGTGATCAACGCGGACGAGGGCGAGCCCGGCACCTGCAAGGACGCGCCACTGATGATGGCCGACCCGCACTCGCTGGTGGAGGGCATCATCATCGCCTCCTACGCGGTGCGGGCCCACCGCGCCTTCATCTACCTGCGCGGGGAGCTGGTGCACTGCGGGCGCCGGCTGCGCGCCGCGGTCGCCGAGGCGTACCAGGCCGGCTACCTCGGCCGTGACATCCTCGGCAGCGGCTTCGACCTGGACCTGGTCGTCCACTCCGGGGCCGGCGCCTACATCTGCGGCGAGGAGACCGCGCTGCTGGACTCGCTGGAGGGCCGCCGCGGCCAGCCCCGGCTGCGCCCGCCGTTCCCGGCGACCCACGGGCTGTACGCGTCCCCGACCGTGGTCAACAACGTGGAGACCATCGCCACCGTGCCGTTCATCATCCGGCGCGGGGTGGAGTGGTTCCGCTCGATGGGCCGGGAGCGCTCGCCGGGGCCGAAGATCTACAGCCTGTCCGGGCACGTGACCCGCCCGGGCCAGTACGAGGCGCCGATGGGGACCACCCTCGCCGAGCTGCTGGATCTCGCCGGCGGCATCCGCGGCGGCCGGCGGCTGAAGGCGTGGACGCCCGGCGGCTCCTCGACGCCGATGCTCACCGCGGACCATCTCGACGTCCCGCTGGACTTCGAGGGGGTCGCCGAGGCTGGCTCCCTGCTCGGCACCGCCGCCATCATGCTCATGGATGAGACCGTGGACATGCTCAAGGTCGTCCGGCGGCTCACCCAGTTCTACGCGCACGAGTCCTGCGGCAAATGCACGCCCTGCCGCGAGGGCACCACCTGGATGGTCCAGATCCTCTCCCGGCTCGAACGCGGTGACGGCGACGCCGAGGACGTCGACACCCTTGTCGACGCCTGCGACAACATCTTCGGCCGGGCCTTCTGCGCGCTCGCCGACGGCGCCACCTCACCGATCGTCTCCGGGATCAAGTTCTTCCGGGACGAGTTCGTCCCGGCCACCCCCACCGACCGCGTCGCCGGCACGCCGGACGCCTTCGCGGGAGCTCACTGATCACTATGACAACCGTGTCGAAGAGCAGCGCCTCGCAGCCCCCGGCCGAGCCCGCGCCGCCGGATCTCGTCACCCTGACCATCGACGGCATCGCGGTCAGCGTCCCGAAGGGGACACTGATCATCCGGGCCGCCGAGCTGCTCGGGATCGAGATCCCGCGGTTCTGCGACCATCCGCTGCTCGACCCCGTCGGCGCCTGCCGGCAGTGCATCGTCGAGGTCGAGGGCCAGCGCAAGCCGGTCGCCTCCTGCACGACCACGGTCGCGGCCGACATGGTCGTGCGCACCCAGCTCACCTCGCCGGTGGCGCAGAAGGCGCAGGCGGGGACGCTGGAGTTCCTGCTGCTCAACCATCCGCTGGACTGCCCGGTCTGCGACAAGGGCGGCGAGTGCCCGCTGCAGAACCAGTCGATGGCCAACGGTGGCGCCGTCTCACGGTTCCGGGAGGCCAAGCGGACCTACCCGAAGCCTGTCGCCATCTCCAGCGAGATCCTGCTCGACCGGGAGCGCTGCGTGCTGTGCGCGCGCTGCACCCGGTTCTCCGCGCAGATCGCCGGCGACCCCTTCATCGAACTGTTCGAGCGGGGCGCCAACGAGCAGGTCTCGATCAGCGAGGACGAGCCGTTCCAGTCCTACTTCTCCGGCAACACCGTGCAGATCTGCCCGGTGGGCGCGCTGACCAGCGCGGCCTACCGGTTCCGGGCCCGGCCGTTCGACCTGGTGTCCACCCCGACCGCGTGTGAGCACTGCGCGGCCGGCTGCGCGCTGCGCACCGACCACCGCCGCGGCAAGGTCCGGCGCCGGCTCGCCGCCGACGACCCGGCCGTCAACGAGGAGTGGAACTGCGACAAGGGCCGGTTCGCCTTCACCTACGCCGACGGCGCCGACCGGCTGCGCACCCCGCTGGTCCGTGACGACGCCACCGGGGAGCTGGTCGAGGCGTCGTGGAGCGAGGCGCTGGCCTTCGCCGCCCGCGGGCTGGCCGAATGCCGGGACCGCCACGGCGTCGGCGTGCTCGCCGGCGGCAGGCTCACCCGTGAGGACGCCTACGCCTACGCCAAGTTCGCCCGCGTCGCCCTGCGCACCAACGACGTGGACTTCCGGGCCCGGCCGCACTCGGCCGAGGAGGAGGCGTTCCTCGCCCACGCGGTCGCCGGCACCGGCATCGGGGTCACCCACGCCGGTCTGGAAGCCGCGCCCGGCGTCCTGCTGGTCGCGCTCGAGCCCGAGGAGGAGGCGCCGACGATCTTCCTGCGGCTGCGCAAGGCCGCGCAGAAGCAGACCACGGCGATCTTCTCGCTGGCCCCGCTGGCCACCCGCGGGCTGTCGAAGATCTCCGGGACGCTGCTGCCGGTCGTCCCCGGAGCCGAAGCCGCCGCCCTGGCCGCCCTGGCCGGGCCGGTCAACAGGATTCAGGACGGGACCCAGTCCGCGGCGGCCGCCGCGCTGCGCGCCGACGGGGCGGTGATCCTGGTGGGGGAGCGCGCCGCGCAGGCCCCCGGGACGCTGACCGCGGCGCTGCGGCTGGCCGAGGCGACCGGCGCGCGGCTGGCCTGGGTGCCACGCCGGGCCGGGG
>NZ_CAKKTL010000369.1:0-3286 GCF_920664355.1 Protofrankia sp. CiP1_Cm_nod2 | reverse complement strand
GGACCCCTTGGCGCGCTTGAGGAACAGGTGCGCGTCGTGCTCCCAGGTGAAGCCGATGCCTCCGTGTACCTGCACGTTGGTCGACGCGGCACGGGCGAAAACCTCAGAGCAGTGCGCTCGAGCCAGGCTCGAGACTTCACCGAGATCCTCGCCGGCCACCCATGAGGTGAGTGCCAGGAGCACCGCGGAGCGGGCGGTCTCGACATCGAGGAGGGTGTCCGCGAGCCGGTGCTTCACCGCCTGGAAGCTCCCGATGGCGCGCCCGAACTGCTCTCGCGTCCCAGCGTACGCGACGGCCATGTCGAGGCACCGTTGCGCACCGCCAAGCTGTTCCGCGGCGAGCAGGACGGCAGCCTGTTGCAACGCACGGCGCAGCACCGGTCCGGCCTTGTCCTCCTCGCCGACCAGGCGCCCAGGGGCGTCCTTCAACTCGATGGCGGCCAGGGCGCGTGTCGCGTCGAAAGTAGGCAGCCTGCGACGCTGGACCTCGTCGTCGTCAGCGCTGATGACGAACAGCGACAGGGCAGACGGGTCATCGGGCCGTGCTGCGGTCACCACGATCAGATCCGCGGTCGCGCCGTCGACGACCAGCGTCTTGGTACCGCTCACCCGGGCGCGTTCACCGTCGGGACGCCACGTGGTCGTTGCTGTGGCGCCGTCCCAGTTCCCATCCGGCTCAGCGTGCGCAAGGGCTGCCGTCTGCTCACCACTAGCCAGCTGGGGGAGGATGTCATCCAACTCGTCCCGCGTCATGGCCAGCAGGAGGGCGCTGGTGGCGAGGCAGACGCTCGAGAAGAACGGGCCGTTGTAGAGACCGGCGCCCAGCTGCTCCAGCACCACCGCGAGCTCGACGGGCCCATACCCCATACCGCCGTGCTCCTCGGGGACGGCGAGCGCGGGGAGTCCGAGCTCCTTGGACATCTGCTGCCAGATCGTCGTGTCGTGGCCGCCGTCGTCGAGGAACTGCCGGAGGTGCGACAGCGGCGCGCGCTCGGCGACGAAGCGCCGCACGAGCTGAGCAAGCTCCTCCTGCTCGGCGGTAAAATTGATCATAGCGTCTCCCTGATGGCGCTGAGAGCGACTCCTGCGAGCCGGACGACGTAGAAGCTGCGGTCCTGACCGGTGAACCAGGCCTTGCTGCGTGCGGGGATCTAATGGGGCTCTGCTGTGCTATAGCCGCTCTTGGTCCCGCACCAGGACGCCGGAGCCAGGTGCCTGTCACCGTCATCGGAGCTTGTGCCAGCGGCAGGCGGGAGCGCAAGGGCGGTCAGCCGAACGCGTGAGGCATGGGTGCGGGCCTCCATGATGACCTCCGGCGATGCGTTGACGTCTAATCGAATTCATAGTAGAAAGTGTTCCTGAAACATACGGCCTTGCCATATATTCCGCAACGGCCAGCGAAGGCGCCCCGAGGAGCGCGGTCTGGAGGAGCGTGATGATGGAAGCCGGCGCGGACGATGTTGAGATCGTCGCTCGTTTCACAAGCTGCCTGGCGGTGGGGGACATCGAGACCTGCCTGTCGCTCGTGGCCGACGACCTGGTCTTCTCCGAGGCGTCGAGTCTGCCCTTTGGCGGTGACTGGGAGGGTAGGGACGGGCTCGTGGGGGTGCTGCGCGCAGTCGGGCGCGACTACCGGGTACGCCTCGACGCTCCGCAGGTGAGCGCGGCGGGAGATCGTGTGCTCGTCCGGGTCAGTGGGACCATCGCCGCGCGGAGTACGGGGCGCGTGATCCCTCTCGATGTCGTGGACCTGTACGACGTGAGGGACGGGCTGATTCGCAGGGTGGACGTCTTCTACAAGGACACGGCCGCGGTCGCGGGACTGCTCGACGGGCCGGCGGCCGCGAGGACAGAGCTGATGACAGGGGGCGTGCCGGCATGAGCGAGCAGGTGCAGGAGACCAGTCGGTGCACCGCCCAGGCGGTGCTCGGCCACGACTACGACCACTACGACCCCGCCTTCGCGCTTGACCCACACCCCAGCTACGCGGTGCTGCGTGAGAAGTGCCCGGTCGCACACACGGAGAACTACGGCGGCTTCTATATTCTCTCGAAGTTCGAGGACATCTCAGAGGTCCTCCACGACGCGGCCACCTTCTCGTCGTGGCCAGCGGACACACCGCCGACGCCCGGGCACAGCCGCGCGCTCATTCCGCTGGAAGTGGATGCGCCGGACCACCGTCGTTATCGGATGGTGGTGGACCCCCTGTTCCGCCCCCATGCCGTCGCCGACGTGGCGCCTGCGGTCAGGCAGTTCGCCCGTGAACTCGTCGATGGCATGGTTGCCAAGCGCGAGTTCGACTTCATGGAGGAGTTCGCCAAGCCGCTGCCCAGCGCGGTGTTCCTGCGGCAGGTGGGCCTCGACTTCTCCGTCGAGCAGCGTGACCAGCTCTGCGACTGGGCGGGAACTATTCTGCACACCACGACGGCAGGGGTGCAGCACGGGGACACGGACGCGCAGACCAAAGCGCGCATCGACGCCGGGAAGGCCCTGCACGACTTCCTGAAAGGGCTGCTGGACGAGCGCATCGAGAAGCCAGGCGACGACATCATCTCGGTCCTCGTCAAGGCCCAGATGCCCGGCGGCCGAACCCTGGAGTACCGAGAGATCCTCAACTTCGCCTACGTGCTCGTGCTGGCTGGCCTCGACACGGTGACGACGGCGCTCGGCTTCAGCTTCATGCACCTGGCACGACGCCCGGACCTGCAGGACAGGATCGCCGCGGATCCGAACCTCATCCCGAGCGCCGTCGAGGAGCTGCTGCGCTACGAGTCGATCGTCCACATGAGCCGAACCGTGGTGAAGCCACACACGATCGGGGGAACCGAGTTGAAGCCCGGCGACCGTGTGGTCGTGCCACTGGCCTCGGCGCACCGTGACGAGGACATTTTCGTCGACGCCGGCGAGATCGTGCTCGACCGCAGGCCCGAGCGCAGCATGATCTTCGGTGCCGGCAGCCATCGCTGCCTGGGCAGTCACCTGGCCCGGCTCGAGATGGGCATCGCCTTCGAGGAGATTTTCTCGCGTATCCCGCGGTTCTCCCTGCCGCCGGAGGCCGAGTTGGTCGCCCACGGCGGCCAGACACGCAGCCTCGCGAACCTGCCGTTCCGTACCTGGCGCGCCGGCGACCCCACCACGGCCTGACCGCCCTCGAGAAAAGGCATGACAGCGACCATGTCGGTTGACCAAGCAGTTCCCACAACAACACGACGGAACACGCTGCGTCCTGACGTGGCCAGGACGTTCCTCGAACCTCGCTCCGTTGCCATCGTCGGTGTGTCGACCA
>NZ_CAKKTL010000368.1:0-3362 GCF_920664355.1 Protofrankia sp. CiP1_Cm_nod2 | reverse complement strand
GGTGCCGGCGGACGGCCCGGGCACGTCCGCCCGGCCCGTCCCTCCCCCGCTGGCCGCGCGGGTGTCGTCGGCCGCGCGGGTGTCGTCGTCGCGGCGCCCACCGGCGGCCACGAACGGTGTCCGCGGTGTGCCCCCGGTCATGTCGGCGGGCGCAGCGACTCGGCGATCTCGACCGCCCGCAGCACCGCCGCCGCCTTGGTGCGGCTCTCGTCGTTCTCGGCCGCGGGGACGGAGTCGGCGACGATGCCCGCGCCGGCCTGCACGTAGGCGACACCGTCACGCAGCACGGCGGTGCGGATGGCGATCGCGGTGTCCAGGTCACCGCCGAAGTCCAGGTAGCCGACCACGCCCCCGTACAGGCCCCGGCGGGTGGGCTCGAGCCCATCGATGATCTCCATCGCGCGCACCTTCGGCGCGCCGGTGAGGGTGCCGGCGGGGAAGGTCGCCGTGAGGACGTCCACGGCCGAACGGTCCGCCGCGACCTCGCCGGTCACCGTCGAGACGATGTGCATGATCTGCGAGAACCGCTCGACGGCGGCGAACTCGACCACCCGCACCGACCCCGGCGTGCAGACCCGGCCCAGGTCGTTGCGGACCAGGTCGACAAGCATCACGTGCTCGGACCGCTCCTTGGGGTCGGCGAGCAGCTGCGCGGCGAGCTCGGCGTCCGCCTCCGGGGTGGCGCCGCGGGGCCGGCTGCCGGCGATCGGGTGCAGCAGGGCGCGGCGTCCCGTCACCGTCACGTGCGCCTCCGGCGAGGAGCCGATCACATCGTGGTCGTCGAAGCGCAGCAGGTACATGTACGGGCTCGGGTTGGACGCCCGCAGCACCCGGTAGATGTCCAGGGCGGCGGCCGTCGTCGGTCGCTCGAAGCGCTGGGAGACCACGATCTGGAAGCACTCGCCGGCCCGGATCTCCTCGATGGCGGCCTCGACGGACGCCTCGAAACGCTCCGGTGGGGTCGCCGAGACGAAGTCCGCGATCGACAGCTCCGCCGGCACGCCGGTGCTGGCCACGGTTGGCTCGGTCGACTTGCACAGGCCGGCCGTCATGACCTCGAGCCGCTGCAGGGCGTCGTCGTAGGCCGCGTCGAGGCCGCCGCCGCGGGTGAACACGTTGGCGATCAGCAGGCAGGAGCTGTCCCAGTGGTCGAAGACGGCCAGGTCGGCCGTGAGCATCATGCGCAGCTCGGCCATGCCCAGGTCGTCCACGGCGGTCGAGGGCAGCCGTTCCACCCGCCGGACGATGTCGTACGACAGGTAGCCCACCAGCCCGCCGGTCAGCGGTGGGGCGCCGGGCGGCCGGGGGGCGCGCAACGCCGTCCGCGCCGCCCGCAGGATCTCCAGCGGGTCGCCGCCGGTGGGCAGCCCCGGCGGCGGGTCACCCGCCTCCCAGACCGCCGACCCGTCACGTTCGGTGAGGGTGGCCGCGGCCCGGACGCCCACGAACGAGTACCTCGACCACGTCTCGCTGTTCTCGGCGGACTCCAGCAGGAACGTGCCCGGGCCGCCGGCGAGCTTGCGGTAGATCCCGACCGGGGTCTCGCCGTCGGCGAGCAGGCGGCGGGTCACCGCGACCACCGGGTACTCGGCGGCCAGCTCATGGAACCGCGAACGGCCGGGGCTGATCTCCCCTGTGGTCACGACCGGGCTCCTCTCACGGGTTCGGCGGCGTCCACCCGCCGGGCGTCCACCCGCCGGGCGTCGCCGTCGCGTGCCGGACCGGCGCCGGCCCGCGGTTCGTCCATGCTGGCCTGTACGTGGCCGATGCCGGCCCGTGCGTGGTCAATGCCGGCCTGTACGTGATCGATACCGGCCCGTACGTGGTCGATGATGACGGCTGGTAGCCGCCGGCCGTCGAAACAGCTCCGGCTGCCGGTGTGGCAGGCCGGCCCCACCTGGTCGACCTGGACCAGGACGGTGTCCCCGTCGCAGTCCAGCGACACCGAGCGGACCAGTTGCAGGTGGCCGCTGGTGTCACCCTTGACCCAGTACTCGCGGCGGCCGCGGCTCCAGTAGGTGGCCCGCCCGGTGGTCAGCGTCCGGTGCAGGGCCTCGTCGTCCATCCAGCCGACCATCAGCACCTCGCCGGTGTCGTACTGCTGGGCGACCGCCGGGAACAGGCCGGCGGCGTCACGTTTGAGCCGGCCGGCGATCGCGGGGTCCAGGCGGGGGGGTGGGGCGGGCATGTGCCCATTGTGCCGCGCCCGACGGCCTCGCATGCCCAATGAGCCGCATAGCCGATGAGCCGTGCCAGCGCGGCACGCCGGTGGGACGGGCGGAGCCGGGCGCACCTGTTCGTCCAGTATCCGTCCGGTAGTTGCCAGTTCGGCACGGCAGCGCCATGGTGACACTACGATCACTGTGTGACCCCGGTTGGACGAGCTGTCGCGGGCCTTCGGGCGCGGACGGCCACCACGCCTGGCCTGCTCCGCCTGCTGTCGGCGGGCCTGCTCGGCACGACGCTGCTGTTCTGGCTGGCCACGTTCGGCACCGGGCTGTCCCGCGCCGACGCGGTCGACACCGTCAGGAACGATGCCGGGCCGTCGTTCGCCGCCGCGCAACGCATCCACGCCGACCTGTCGGTCGCGGACGCCACGGTCGCCCGTGCCTTCCTGGCCGGCGGCGTCGAACCCGTCGAGCAGCGCCGGGTCTACGAGGAGTCGGTGGCGTCCGCCGCCCGCCGCGTCGTCGACCTGGCCCATGCCGGCGGACCACCCGAGGCGCGGGAGCCGCTGGCCACCCTCGCCCGCGAGATTCCGGCCTACACCGGCCTGGTGGAACGGGCCCGTGCCAACAACCGGTTCGGCAACGTCGTCGGCGCGGCCTACCTCCGGCAGGCGTCCACGCTGATGCAGTACACGATCCTGCCGGCCGCCGACACGCTGGCCGCCGTCGACGCCAGGCGGATCGACGCCTCCTACGACCAGGCCACATCCTGGCATCATCCGGTCCTGGTCACCCTCGCCGGGCTGGCGAGCCTGGCCGGCCTGGCCGCCGTGCAGGTGCTGCTGTACCGCCGCACGAACCGCGTGCTGAACCTGCCGCTGGTCGCCGCGGCCGCGCTGGTCGCCGGCGTGCTCGGCTACACGCTCAGTGCCTTCGCCGCCGAACGGTCGACGCTGCGCGACGGACGCGACGACGCCTTCCAGCCGATGACGCTCGTCGCCCAGGCGCGCAGCCTCGGCCTTCGCGCCTGGGGCGACGAGAGCCTGGCGCTGATCGCCCGGGGCAACGGCGCGCTGTTCGACCTGGACGCGACGCGGGTCGCCCAGCGCCTGGGCTACGGCGAGTCCGGCCGGGCACGGGACGACACGGCGCCGGGCGGCGCGGCCCCGGGCGGGGTGCCCGGCCCGCCGGTGC
>NZ_CAKKTL010000367.1:3595-4123 GCF_920664355.1 Protofrankia sp. CiP1_Cm_nod2 | reverse complement strand
CGCGGCCTTGTCGACGGCGGCGCCGGCGGCCACCCCTCCGGCGACCACCTCGCCGGGAGCCACCCCTCCGGCGGCCGCCTCGCCGGCGACCGTCCCGTCGACAGTGGCGGGCGCCTCGCCGGGAGCCGCCTCGCCGACAGCGGCCGGGTCGGCGGCGAGCACGGCCGGCGCCGTCGCCGCCGGATCGTCGGTGCCGGTCGTCTGCTGGTCGGCCAGCGTGGTGGTCTCGCTCATCGGTCCGCCTCCTGTTCCGGGATGCCGCCCACGGCCTGCACGGTCGCGTCCTTCCAGGCCATCCATGACAGCAGTGCGCACTTGACCCTGGCCGGGTATTTCGACACGCCCGCGAAGGCTACCGCGTCCTCCAGCACGTCCTCGTCCGGCTCCAGGGTGCCGCGGGACTGCATCAGCGCCAGGAACTCCCGTTCCAGTCCGAGCGCGTCGGCCACGGACCTGCCGATCACAAGGTCGGTCATGACGCTCGCGGACGCCTGGCTGATCGAACAGCCCTCGCTCTCGTAGGAGACG
>NZ_CAKKTL010000367.1:1738-3199 GCF_920664355.1 Protofrankia sp. CiP1_Cm_nod2 | reverse complement strand
TCCGTCACCACACCGTCGGCGACCCTGACCCGTAGGGTCACCTCGTCGCCGCAGGTCGGGTTGACGTGGTGGACTTCGGCGTCGAACGGTTCGCGCAGCCCGCGGTGGTGCGGGTTGCGGTAGTGGTCCAGGATGATCTCCTGGTACATGGAGTCCAGTTTCACGTCCCGAAGAACCTCCGGACATGCCCCAGACCTTCCACCAGCGCGTCGACCTCACCGCGGGTCGAGTACAGGTGGAAGGACGCCCGGGTCGTGGCCGGCACGCCGAAGCGCAGGCAGACCGGGCGGGCACAGTGCTGTCCAACACGAACGGCGACGCCGAGTTCGTCGAGCAGCTGGCCGACGTCGTGCGGGTGCAGCGCCCGGCCGTCGGAGCCGGTCAGGACGAACGAGACGGCGCCGCCGCGGTCGACCGCGTCCGCCGGCCCGATGATCCGCAGCCCGGGTACGGCGGTCAGCTGTTCGAGGGCGTAGGCGGTGACGTCGTGCTCGTGCGCGGCGATGGCGTCCATGCCGAGATCGGTCAGGTAGTCGACGGCGGCGCCGAGACCGACCGCCTGGGCGATCATTGGCGTGCCGGCCTCGAACCGGTGCGGCGGGTCGGCGTAGGTCGACGACTCCATCGTCACGAGCTCGATCATCTCGCCGCCGCCGAGGAACGGCGGCATGACCTCCAGCAGCTCGCGCCGGCCCCACAGCACGCCGATACCGGTCGGCCCGCACATCTTGTGGCCGGTGAAGGCGAGGAAGTCCACCCCCAGCGCGGTCACGTCGATCGGCATGTGCGGCACGGACTGGGAGCCGTCGAGCACGACGAGCGCGCCGACCTCGCGGGCCCGGGCGACCAGCGTCGCGACCGGGTTGACCGTGCCGAGAATGTTCGACTGGTGCACGAACGAGACCAGCTTCGTCCGCTCGTTGATCACCTGGTCGAGGGTGGAGAGGTCGAGGCGGCCGTCGTCGGTGATGCCGATCCAGCGCAGTGTCGCCCCGGTCCGCCGGCACAGCATCTGCCACGGCACCAGGTTGGAGTGGTGCTCCATCTCGGTGATGACGACCTCGTCGCCGGGCCCGAGCCGGAACCGCTCCGCCTCCGGGCCGGACGCCGCCGCGTTGCTCATCGCGTAGGCGACGAGGTTCAGCGCCTCGGAGGAGTTCTTGGCGAAGACGATCTCGTCACGCCGGGGGGCGCCGACGAACGCCGCGATCTTGTCCCGGGCGTTCTCGTACAGCGCGGTGGCCTCCTCGGCGAGCGTGTGGATGCCGCGGTGGACGTTGGCGTTGTGCAGCTCGTAGTAGTCCCGCTCGGCGTCGAGGACGCGGGTGGGCTTCTGCGAGCTCGCCGCGCTGTCGAGGTAGACCAGCGGCCGGTCGTCGTGGACCCGCCGCGCCAGGATCGGGAAGTCCTTGCGGACCCGCTCGACGTCGTAGCCGGACCTCGGCCCGCCCACCCCGGCGA
>NZ_CAKKTL010000367.1:0-1377 GCF_920664355.1 Protofrankia sp. CiP1_Cm_nod2 | reverse complement strand
GGAGACGATCCGCAGCGCGTCCACGTCGAGGCCGGAGTCGGTCTCGTCCAGAATCGCGATCTTCGGCTTGAGCAGGGCCATCTGCAGGATCTCGTGGCGCTTCTTCTCACCGCCGGAGAAGCCCTCGTTGACGCTGCGCTCGGCGAACGCCGGGTCCATCTCCAGCGTCGCCATGGACTCGCGGACCTCCTTGACCCACGTCCGCAGCTTGGGCGCCTCGCCGCGCACGGCCGTCACCGACGAGCGCAGGAAGTTCGACACCGACACCCCGGGCACCTCGACGGGGTACTGCATGGCCAGGAAGACCCCGGCACGGGCCCGCTCGTCGACGCTCTGCGCGAGGACGTCGACGCCGTCCAGCGTCACCGTCCCCTCGGTGATCGTGTACTTGGGGTGGCCCGCGATGGAGTACGCCAGCGTCGACTTGCCGGAGCCGTTCGGCCCCATGATCGCATGGGTCTCGCCGCGGCGGATCGTCAGATCCACGCCGCGCAGGATCTCCCTCCCCTCGGCGGAGTCGGTCTCCACCGAGACGTGGAGGTTACGGATCTCAAGGGTCGACACTTTAGTTCAGTCTCCTCAAACCGCTATCTGTGACGCACGCCGCGCACCGTGGCCCCGCGCCGCGGGAACCGCTCCGTGGGGCGCCTGCCCCACCGGGCCCGCGCGCTGCCCTGACATGCGCCGCGCGCCGTGCGCTATGACTCCCCGACGTCCACAAGAACGTCGTCACCATCGATCTTCACGGGATAGACGGGCACCGGCTCGGTCGCCGGCAGCCCCAGGGGCTCACCTGTGGTGAGGTCGAACTGCGAGCCGTGCAGCCAGCACTCGATCTTCGCGTCCTCGATCTCGCCCTGGGAGAGCATGACGTCGGCGTGCGAGCACTCGTCACGGATGGCGTAGACCTGCCCGCCCGACAGCGCCAGGCACACCGGCTCGCCGTCGACCTCCACCCCGAGCGGGAGGTCCTCGCTCAGGTCGGACAGGGCACACACCCGCTGGAAACCGCCCACTACACGACCCCGCCAAGCTCGGCCTCGACCGCCGCGGTGATCCGCTCCCGCAGCGAGCCGATCTCGATCCGGTCGACGATCTCGGCGAAGAAGCCCCGGACGACCAGGCGCCGCGCCTCGTCCGCCGGGATGCCCCGCGCCATCAGGTAGAACAGCGCCTCGTCGTCGAACCGCCCGGTCGCGCTGGCATGGCCGGCGCCGGTGACCTCCCCGGTGGAGATCTCCAGGTTCGGCACCGAGTCCGCCCGGGCACCGTCGGTGAGGACGAGGTTGCGGTTGAGCTCGTAGGTGTCGGTACCCACGGCGTCCGCCCCGATCACGACGTCACCGATCCACACCGCGTGCGCGCCGTCGCCCTGCA
>NZ_CAKKTL010000366.1:3133-3748 GCF_920664355.1 Protofrankia sp. CiP1_Cm_nod2 | reverse complement strand
CCCGCGCCCGCCGTGCCCGGTGTGCCAGCGCCGGTGCCCGCGCCGGTGGCGGCGCCGGTGGCGGCACCGGCACCCGCCGGGCCCGACCGTTGTAGGACGAAGACGTCCACGTGATCGCCCGGGGTGAGCGCGGGGGCTCTGCCGTCCTTGACGACGATCGAGACCAGCCGAGTCGGGCGTACGTCGTCACGCACGAAGTCAGCGCCGCTGAGCAGCTCCCCGGCGGACACCGGACGGGCGAGCATCGTCCCCACCAGCTCCGACCGGCGCCCACCCGGGAAGTAACGGCTCGCGGTCGCCGAGCGCAGGTAGGCCGAGGCCGTGGTGAGATCGGCGGCGGCCACGACATGCCCGGCCGGGAGGTCCGCGGCCGCCACCACCCAGTCCTGGCTGCCATCGGCGGTCGCGAACAGGCGGGCGCCCACCACGACCGACACCAGTACCAGCAGGACGCCCACCAGCAGACGGGAGTCCCGCCAGCGCGGCGGGGTGAGCCGGCGGGCCGGCGGCGACGGTGCTGTCGGCGGTGACGGTGGGGCAGCCGGCTTCTCCGAGACCGCGACAGCGGGGGTGAGGTCGGTCACCGGCGGACCTCCTGTAGCTTGTGTCCCTCCT
>NZ_CAKKTL010000366.1:0-2753 GCF_920664355.1 Protofrankia sp. CiP1_Cm_nod2 | reverse complement strand
GGGCCGGCGCGAGCCGGATGACGGACATGTCCGACGCACACCCTGATCGCTGAGGGTACGGGGTCCGCGACGGCGCCCGTGGACGAGGGCCCGCGGAACCGGCGGATCCGGGCCGGCGCGCCCATTACTCTCCTGGCCATCACCACCTCTTCCGACCGCCACTTCCCGATCAACACACCCCAATCCGCGGCCCCACGTCACCACTTGACGATCACCGCGTTGGGGCTGCCGTCCTCGGCCGCCGCCTCCGGACGGCAGCGCCCGGGGACAGCACCGTCCCGAGCGGTGCCGTTCCCGGGCCGTGCCCCGTCCCCGGACCGCCGCCCCTGGGGCGTCGTGCTCCGGGCCCCTGGCAGAGGTCCTCGAACATGCCGCGCGGCGGCGCGGCAGCGGCCCTGCCGGGCCTCCCCGGTGGGGCCCGGGTTCCGTGATCGACGCCGTCCGCCGCCGCGGCACCCGGCAGCGCGGCCCAAGTCCGCTGACGGACCGCGACCAGAGGCCCGCGACGCCGTGGTGGCGGAGCCCTGGAGCCCTGGAGCCCAAGGCGAACAGCACCTGTTATCCACAAGCGGAGGCATTCACAGGCGATTTGGACCTGCGACTCTGATACACAGGAGACACGACCCATCCATCGCCAGGGAGACAGGCCGATGAACGAGCGTTTCCTTCAGCTCAGCGATGTGGCGGAGATCCTCAACATCTCGTCAAGCCAGACGTACGCGCTGGTCCGCTCGGGTGAACTCCCCGCCATAAAGATCGGCGGACGCGGACAGTGGCGAGTCGAACGCAGCGAGCTTGAGGGATACATCCAGCGGGCATACGAGCAGACCCGCGCCTTCGTGCTCGCCAACCCCCTCGGCCGCGGTGAGACGCTGCCGGACGAGGAGTTCCCCGGCCTGCACGGCTGACCGGGGCCGGAAGCAGGCCCGGCCTGGATCGCCCGGACCGGTTCCCGGCCCGTCCCGCCAGATCGGCGCCGCCGGACCAGCGCTACGGCCCCGGCCGCCGAAACCCCGGCCCGGCCGGAGCGCCGCCGCCGCGACCGCCACTTCATCGGTGGGAATCCCGTAGCGCGAAGAAGCACGCCATGACGTCGTCAGCGCTCCGGGAGCGCCAACAGCCTTTCCTGCGACAGCGTCCTGCGCGACAGCGCCCTGTCCTGCGTGACAGCGTCCTGGCGCGGCAGCGGCTCACACGGTCCGGCGGACGAAGCCGATCGCGGCCAGTGGGATGGTCCGCACCGCGCGTACCGACCGTGCCCTGCGGAACTCGTCGTCCAGATGCTCGGCCACTTCGACGAAGTCCGCCCCGACCCGGTCGACAGTGCCCCGCACCGGGGTGCCGTCCGCCAGCACGGCCACGCACGGTGAACGGTCCCGCGCCACACCCCGCAGGACATAACGCAGATCCAGCCGGACCGCCAGCGGGCCCTCGTGGCCGGGATGCGCCGACAGCGCGGCCAGGCCATGCACCCACAGCACGCGGTGTAACGGCACCAGCGCCTCGTGGGCCGCCGGCTCCCGCAGCAGCATCCAGTCCACCCCCAGCGCGGTGAGCCATCCGGTCAGGACGCTGTCGGACTCCCGCCCGACAACCTCGACGCCCACCCGCAACGACGAGCCGATCGCCGGCCGCAGCCGGTCGATCAGACGCAGGTACCCGGCCTCGCGCCGGCTCCTGTCGATGAGCTCGGCGTCGAGCTCGGCCGCCTCGGCCGCCTCCCACTGCGTCTCAAGATCGGCGAAAAGCGCCTCCCAGCGCACCCGTCCCTCCCTCTTCGCTCCCGGACGCCGCCGCGGGCGCCTGCCCATGCGCGGGCCCGAGCTCCGGCCGGCCGCTGGGCGTCCGGCCGGCAACCGCCGGAGCGGCGCAGCCGGACGCGCGGCGCGGCGGCAGCGGATACGGCCCGGAACGCCAGCCATCGCCAGCCATGTAACCATGTGTAGCCATACAGGCGGCGGTATCCGTTGGCGGGCACCGGCCGCCGGAGACGATCCACGCGAACGTGCCGCCGGTATACGCCTGCCTGACCGAAAAGCGCGTGACGGCCCACCCTGCCTGCCTGGGGCATGCACCACGCAGCGGTCATGGACGGTGTCCGCACCCCATGACCGGTGCCCCAGCAGGGTGGCATGGACCGCTCCCGCGTGTCCAGCCAGTGGGAGCGGGCCTGCGGCGAGCGCTGGACGCGGGCACACGGCGATCATGATGGACACCGGCCGCGGACACCGTCGGACCCGCGGACGGCGAGCAAACCATCCAACCGAGGTTGACATCAACCCTTCAGGGGTTTACACAAGCAAACGAACCCAAACGAAGCTTTCCAAAGATCAAATGGGCCAATGGATCAACGGCTGGATGATTCTTTCCGTGCCGCCGACGGATCAGGCCCCCGAATCACCGGGAGTTGCCGATGCCAGCCGTCCGGCGCGTGCTCGTCTTCCTGACGGGAGCGGCCGCCGCGACGGCACTGGCGATCATCCTGATCGCGGTCGGGCCGGGGCGAGCGGATCTCCCGTCCGGCTTCTCGGCGGTGCCCGACTGGGTCACGGCCGATCCCGAACACGCGCTGGTGACCGTTGTCGGCCTCGCCGCGTGGGCCTGCCTGCTGTGGCTGTGCGCGGGGTTCGTCCTGGCCGCGCTCGCCGCGCTGCCCGGCGGCGGCGGGCGGGCCGCGGCGGCCGCCGCCCGGCGCATCCTGCCCCGAGCCCTGCGCCACATGGCCGAGGTGGCGCTCGGCGTCACCCTTGCGG
>NZ_CAKKTL010000365.1:0-3376 GCF_920664355.1 Protofrankia sp. CiP1_Cm_nod2 | reverse complement strand
GGCCGCGCCGGCCACCGAGCCGCCGGCCACCGAGCCGCCGGCCACCGAGCCGCCGGCCACCGAGTCGCCGGCCATGCCCCCGGTCGCGGGGGCGTCGGCCGCGGGGACGTCATCGGCGTCGCCGGCGTCCCCACCGATGCGCGGGCAGACGACATAGGCCTGCCGGCCGGCGGCGACCTCGTCGCGGATGCGGCCCCACACCCGGCTGGCCCACTTCGGCGCTGTCGCGGGCACGACGAACGTGGAGATCGGCGAACGGCCGGCGGGCAGCTCGGTGAGCGTCGAGACCTCCAGGTCACCGAAGACGGTCATCGCGACCGTCCGCGGGATCGGGGTGGCGGTCATCACCAGCAGATGCGGCGGACGGTCGGACCGGGAGCGCAGCGCGTCCCGCTGCTCCACCCCGAAACGGTGCTGCTCGTCGACGACCACAAGAGCAAGATCGTGAAATACCACCGACTCCTCGAGCAGGGCGTGCGTGCCGACGACGAGGCCCACGCTGCCGTCCGCGACAGCGGCGAGCGCCTCCCGCCGCGCCTTCGCGCCCAGCGAGCCCGTCACCAGCACGGCCCGGGTCGCCTCGGGCGCGGCGTCGAGCTCCCCGGCCCGGCCCAGCGGGCCGAGCAGAGCGCGCAGGCTGCGCAGGTGCTGGGCCGCGAGCGTCTCGGTGGGCGCGAGCAGCACCGCCTGCCCGGCGGCGTCCACCGCGGCGAGCATCGCGCGCAGCGCCACCACCGTCTTGCCGGACCCGACCTCGCCCTGCAGCAGCCGGTGCATCGGGAAGGGCCGGGCGAGCTCCGCCGCGACCGTGGCGCCCACGGCACGCTGCCCGGCGGTGAGCGAGAAGGGCAGGGACGCGTCGAAGGCCGCGAGCAGACCGTCGGGACGCGGATGCCGCGGCGTCGCCGCGATCTTCTCGAGGTCGTGCCGACGCTGTGCCAGCGCGACCTGCAGGACGAGCGCCTCGTCCCATTTCAGCCTGGTCCGGCCACGGCCGACGTCCGCCCAGGACGACGGCTGGTGGACCAGCCGGTACGCCTCCAGCAGGCTCACCAGCCGGTAGCGGGCGCGGATGGCGGCCGGTAGTGGGTCGTCGAGCTCGGTCAGCAGCTCCAGGACGACCCGCACGCACGTGGCGATCGCCCAGCTCGGGATCTTCGCCGCAGTCGGGTAGATCGGGAGGATGCCGCCCGCGAAGCCCTCGACGTCCACGCCCGGGCCACCCCCACCGCCACCGGGAACCGCGCTGTCGCCGACCGCACCGTTACGGCTCGTGTCGTTACGGCTCGTGCCGTTACGAACCGCGCCCGCGTGGGCCGGGCGCTGCCCGTTCGCCGGCTCGGTGATCCCGGGGAGCTCGAGCTCTCCGGGGCTGTCGGAAAGCCCCGGGATCGTGTCGTCGAGCAGCTGCACCTCGGGGTTGGTCATCTGCTGCCGGTGGTTGAACACCTCGACCTTCCCGGCGAACAGCGCGGTCACCCCCGGCCGCAGGTCCCGCGACCGCCACGGCTGGTTGAAGAACGTCAGCGCGAGGCTGTGCCGGCCGTCGCTGACCGTGACGATCAGCATCTCCCGCCCGCGGCCGCGCAGCGGGCGCCGCTTGGCGCTGGTGACCCGCGCCTGGATGGTGACCGCCTCACCGACGGTGAGGTCACCGAGATCGGTCAGCTCCCCCCGCTCCTGGTAGCGCCTGGGCAGATGGGCGAGCAGGTCACCGACCGTCTCCAAATCCAGGGCACCGGCGAGCGCCGTGGCGGTCCGCGCGCCCACCACGTCCCGCAGCCGTGTCTGCTGGTCGACCACACCCACGATCCTGCCCGACCCCACCGACAGCTTCGATCTGCCCCACGCGTTCGGCCTGCCCGTGCGCTTTCGTGGACGGCCCTCACAGGCGCCTCACGGGCCGGCGGTGTCCGGTGGCGGCGCGGCGTGGGGTAGCCTCGGATGACCGCCGCGAACGCGGCATGATCATTACTATTCTCTGGCGGAGTGTCTCGTGTCTTCGGTGTGCGACGTCTGCGGCAAGGGGCCGGGCTTCGGTATGTCGGTCTCCCACTCCCACCGGCGCACGCGGCGGCGCTGGAACCCCAACATCCAGACCGTGCACGCGCTCGTCGGCAGGACGCCGAAGCGCCTGAACGTGTGCACCTCCTGCATCAAGGCCGGCAAGGTCACCCGGGCGTAGCCGCCCGCGCGCCTGCTTCCTCCGGCGTCGACAAGGCACCGGCGTTTCGCCCCGGCGGCACCGCGACGGGTGTGGCGGCTATCGCCGCTGTCAGGTATCGCCGCTGCCAGCTATCGCCGCTGCCAGGCGTGGTCGACCGGGCCGATGCCCGCGCCGAGCGGGAAGCCGGCTTCCAGCGCGCCGGTGACGTAGTCCTTTGCCGCGCGCACGGCATCGGGGACGTCCGCCCCGCGGGCCAGCAGCGACGCGATCGCGGACGCGAGCGTGCAGCCGGTCCCGTGGGTGTGCCGGTTATCGTGCCTGGGCGCCCGGAGCACCACGCTGTGGTGGCCGTCGGTGAGCAGGTCCACGGCGTCGCCGGGCAGGTGCCCGCCCTTGACCAGCACCCAGCGCGGCCCGAGGCCGAGCACGGCGCGCGCGGCGGCCGGCAGGTCCGCCTCGGTCCGCACCTCGACGCCGGTGAGCAGCCGCACCTCGTCGAGGTTCGGGGTCGCCACCGTCGCCACCGGCAGCAACCGGGTACGCACGGTCTGCACCGCCTCGGGCGCGAGCAGCGGATCCCCGTGCTTGGACACCCCCACGGGATCGACGACGACGGGGACGCCGGCCCCGGCCAGCTCGCCCGCGACCGCGGCGACGATCGGCGGTGACGACAGCATCCCGGTCTTGACCGCGTCCACCCCGATGTCGGCCACGACCGCGCGGATCTGCGCCACCACGGCCTCCGGCGGCAGCTCCCACACCCCGTGCACGCCCAGGGAGTTCTGAGCCGTCACCGCGGTCAGCGCGCTCATCCCGTGGACCCCGAAGGCCAGCGCGGTCTTCAGATCAGCCTGGATACCAGCGCCCCCGCCGGAGTCCGACCCCGCGATCGCCAACACCCGGGCCGGCGGCAGACGCGCGACCGGGCCGGGAGCGGAACCGAAAGAGACCACGGTCCCCACGCTAGACCGCTGCCCACCCGCCCCCGCGCCGCCCGTCTGGTAGGCGGGCGGACAGGTGTGCGAGTGGGGCGGTGACGTGGTTTTCGTCCCTCGCGGATCCAGGTTTTCGACGTCACGGCTCAGGACGTGCGGAAGTGGTCCCAGCCGCCCGGCGCGGCGGCCGTCGGGCCGGGCGGCCCCAGTGGCCGGAGCGGGCCGCCGCGCAGGTCCGGCGGGACGTTGCCGCCCACGACCCGCACGCCTGGCC
>NZ_CAKKTL010000364.1:0-3375 GCF_920664355.1 Protofrankia sp. CiP1_Cm_nod2 | reverse complement strand
CGGCGGCCCCAGCCGGCCGCGCCCGGCGCTTCGAGGCCCGCCCGCCGCCGGCCCGGCCGGGGCCCCAGCCATATGATCATTCAATATGATCATCATGGTCGGGGCCGCCAACTTCCGGGACCCCCGGCCTCGGGACCTCCGGCCCCTGGGACCGCCGAGATCCCGGGGTCAGGGGGTCGGGGGTCGGGGGTCGGTCGGGACGACCGGAGCCGGATGATGATCCGTCCTATTTTGTTACTTTCCGTAATGGGATACGTCTACTTGCCTTTGTAGCGGACGCCGGTGACGGTGAAGCGCTCCACCCCGTGCAGGTGGCCACCCGTGGACGCGGCCACGACCAGGCCCTGGCCCGGCTGGGCGTCGATCGTCACCGCCGCCCGCCAGGGTGAGTTCTGCCCGCCCGCGGGCAGGCAGCAGTACTCCCCGACGACCTGGCCGCCGTTGGGACCCCCTGCCGGCCGCACCTGCACGCGGATACTCTCGTCGACACCGGTGATCTGGCCGCCGACCGCCAGCGGCGTCGACACGGTCGCCCCGTAGACCGGCTGGGTGAGCGAGAAGGTGGTGTCGTCGGTACCGACGACCTCCCACGGCGCGCCGCTGCCGGAACCGAACCGCACGAGATGGACGACGGCCGCGACACCGGTACGCCCACCCTCGGTGGCGTAGCCGACCTGCACCCGGGCGTCGTCACCGGTCACCGTGCTGGCCAGCGTCCGGTCGATGTCGGTGAAGCCGAGGAAGCCACGGGCGAAGGCCAACGCGGTGGCCGCCGGGTCGAGGTGCCATGGCTGGTGCCCGTCCGAGCCGCCGCCCGTCTGCCACGCCCGCGCGTCCGCGGCGCTGGCAAAGGGCCACAACGGCTGGTACGGGAAGGCCGCCGCGCCCGCGGTGGCACCCGGCGTCGCCGCTCCCTGGCCGGCGCCGGACTGCCCGCTGCCGGACTGCCCGCTGCTCCGCTGTTCCGTCGTCCCGGGCGAGCCGCCGGCTGCTCCCACGGACGGTGACGCGGACGGTGACGCCTGCGCGCGCACTGTCCCCTCGTCCGTACCCGAGCATCCGGTGAGGGCCAGCAGGGCCGCCACGAGTATCGCCGCCGGCAGGCCCAGCCGCGACCTCAAGAACGTCCGGGACGTCCGAGACGTCCGAGACATCGGGGACGTCCGAGACATCGGGGACGCCGGCCCGCGCCCGTGGCCCCGCGGGCGGACAGCAGCCCGTCGCCGGTCATCGTGTGACGTCGGCCCACGCCCACGCCCACGCCCGCGGTGCCGCGGGCGGCGGATCCCGCTCCGTGGGGAGGACGGGCCCTTCCCCGCGCCCCGCCCGTGACGGCGCGGGAGCGCATGCCCGGGCACCCCGTCCGCGCTGGTCACACCGATCGCACCGGGCACTCCGATCGCACCGGGCGCACGGATCGCGGCAACCGCGCGGACAATCGGTGACACCGAGACGTTCATGGTCCCTCCCCGAGATCGCCTGTCTCAGCGAAGGGTAGCGCTAGAGATGGCATACATCTCTTCACGCAGCGTACACGCTGATGTCATGTGCCCGTCGCCCGGCAGCGCGGCCCCGGGCTCCCGCTCCCCGCACCGCGCGACCGCTGCCACCGCGGCAGCCGGCGCACTCGCTTCCGTACCGCCGGCACCCGCCGGCGCAAACACCCGTCCATCACCGCACGAAGATCATATCCGGCTATCCGGTACGGGAGGCGACGCGGTACGTCCCGCTCGTCGGCATCCGCCGAGCCGCCGGGCAGCGGCCGCCTACGCCGGGCCGGCGACGGCGTGCGCGTACACGATCACGTTCTTCAGATAATGGTGGGTTTTCTTGTCGAAAGCACCACCACAGGTGATCAGCCGTAGTTCCGGACGATCGGACCGGCCATAGACCTCCGCCGCCGGAAACGCATCCTTCGCGACATCCTGAATACGGTCGACCGTGAACCGCACGACCGTCCCGTCCGCACGGCTCACCTCGATCGTGTCCGATTTCCTGAGCCTGTCGAGACGGTAGAAGACCGCCGGCCCGGTCGTCGAGTCATAATGCCCGACAAGTACGGACGCGCCGACGTCGCCGGGCCGCGGCCCATATTCGTACCAGCCGACGTCGGTCCAGGATGTCGGCACCTCGAGGGTCCCGTCCGTGTTGAGACCGACCGGCCCGACCGGCGCGGAAATGCCCACTTCCGGAATACGCAGAAAAGTCGGTGGGCTGTTCTGCCGCCACTCGCCGCCAGCCGGATCCCGCGGTGCCGCAGGCGCTGGCACCAGCCTCGCGTCGGGTCCCGCGCTCCCCGTAGCGGCCGTCACATCGGGTACCCCGACCAGTTTCCCATATTCGGACGAAACAAACTTCTGACCACTCACCCCGATCAGGAGAATTCCGATCAGAACCAGCCATCGAGCCGGCCGGACAATCTTCGGCCCCGTCGTGGTCATATCGTGTTCCACGCCTTCCCATGGACATCAGATGGCTATGGTGTAGCCCGCGGTAACAATACCGCCGCAGTACGAGAGAAGAGGAAAGGTCATGACGCACAAAATCGGCCGGGGCGTGGTGATGCTGGCCATGTCGGCCGTCACCGGGCTCTTCGTGGGGTTCGGCCCCACAGCCGCGTTCGCGGACGGGCCGTCGGATTCCGGCTCTTCGTCGACACCGCCCGCGGCCACCCAGCAGCAGAATGGCGGGCAGCCCGGGAGCGGCGGTGAGACGGCCGGATGGCCCCAGCTGCCCATCCAGCTGCCGACCCAGTGGCCGATCCCGCGGCCTCCCGAGCAGGCGGGTGGCCAGTCCGCGCAGTCCGGAGGCGGCTGGCCCGGCGCGACCTCGTCCCAGTCATCGGGGGGGTCCGGCGGCCAGGGAGCAGCCGGCGGCCAGGGAGGCCAGGGAACGGCACCCGGCGGTTCGTCGGGCCAGTGGCCGGGCCAGTCCGGCCAGCAGCAGGGCCAGCCTTCCGGCCAGCAGCAGGGCCAGCAGGGCCAGTCCTCCGGCCAGCAGCAGGGCCAGCAGCAGGGCCAGCCTTCCGGCCAGCAGCAGGGCCAGCCTTCCGGGCAGCAGCAGGGCCAGCAGGGGCAGTCCTCCGGACAGCAGCAGGGCCAGTCGGCCACCCAGAAGCCGTCCTCCGAGCCGGTCCCGCAGGGTGGCGTGCACGCGGGTGGCGGCGGTATGGCGCCGTCGTTCCCGATCGCTCCCGTCGCCGGCGCCGGGCTCGGTGCCGCGATGCTCGGCACCGGCCTTGCCGCTCGCCGCAGGAACCGCGCAACGCAGTAACCAGCGGGTCTGGGCACGCTGAACCGCCCTGGCACGTCCAGCATGTCCAGCGCGCCCAGACCGGCCGGTCCGGGTGGATGCCGCCGCCGAACTCCGCCGCAT
>NZ_CAKKTL010000363.1:0-3393 GCF_920664355.1 Protofrankia sp. CiP1_Cm_nod2 | reverse complement strand
ATCGCCTGGCCGGAAGTGATTATCCGGCCGGCGGCAGCCGTCCGTTCAAGCTGGGCTTCCTGACCCACGTGTTCGGCCGGGAGGAGCCGGCGGAGCTGCTGCGCCGGCTCGTGGAGCTGTTCGTCGCCGCCGAGGAGCTCGGGTTCGACGGCGGCTGGATCGCCCAGCACCACTTCTCCCCTCAGTACGGCCGGCTGCCCTCGCCGCTGGTGCTGCTCGCCGCGGCTGCGCAGGCGACCCGGCGGATCGAGCTCGGCACCGCGGTGGTGGTGCTGCCGCTGGAGAACCCGGTCAGGGTCGCCGAGGACGCGGCCGTCGTCGACGCGCTCAGCGGCGGGCGGCTACAGCTCGGGCTGGGCACGGGCGGCGCCAGCTCACCGGCCTTCGCCGCCTTCGGCCGGGACGCCGACGCGCGCCGGGAGCTGTTCACGCAGGCCATCGGCCTGCTGCGGGACCTGCTGCGCGGCGGCGACGTCCCGGGCACCGACGGGCTGCGGCTGCAGCCGCCGGCGCCGGCACTGGCCGGGCGGCTGTGGGACTCCACCGCCAGCGCCGAGGGCGCGACGGCCGCGGCGCGCGCCGGGGACGGGCTGCTGCTCGGCGTCGGGCCCGCCGGGTCGGCGCAGCGCCCGCTGGCCGAAACGTACCTGCGCGCATATGCCGCGGCCCGTTCAGGCGCGACCGCCAGGCCGGACGGGACGGCTTTCGCGGCCGGGACGGCTCACCCCGCCGACGGACCGGGCGGGGACGGCCGATCCGTCGGGACGGTCCGCTCGGGCGCGGCTGCCCGCTCTGCCACGGATAGCCCTTCGGCCACGGACGGCCCTTCCGCCGTGGTTGGCCGCTCGAGGGCGGCAGCCCGGTCGCTGTGTCCGGACGGCTACCCGGCGGCCCGGCTCGCCGTCGCGCACGGTGTGTTCCCCGGGCCCGACCGCCTGGCCGCCCCGCGGGACCTGGCCGCCGACATCGCCCGCTACCGTCCGTACCTGTCCCATTTCGGGCTGCCCGGCACCGCCGACGACGCCGCCGCGCTGGACGCCATGAACGTCCACCACGGCCCGGTCGACGTGATCGTCGAAAGCCTCGCGACGAACCCGGTGGGACCGGGGTTCACGTCCTACTTCATCGCCGCCGTCCAGGGTGAGGCCGGCGAGGCTGCGAGCTTCGACGCGGCGCTGCGCCGCCTGGAGATCATCGGCACCGAGATCGCCCCGGCACTGGGCTGGCGGCCGGCGACCGCCGGCCCCGGCGCTGTCCCCACCCCCGGCCCCGGTCGGCACAGACGCCCAGCCGGACGCCCCTGATCCGCCGACGGCACCGAAGGGCTCCGCGTCGACAACCATTGAACCGCGCCTGTGAGGGAACAGACGGTCGTGACAGCGACCATCTCCATCCTCGCTTTCACGACCGGGCCCCCATGGTGGGACGGGTGGCCGGCCGGGCCACCGCCGCGGCCGGCCCGTCCGTGGGCCCGGACGTGGACACGGGCACAGGCAGGCGTCCCGACCTTGTTGGGACCGGACCGGCAACGGGGAGAGAACCAAGAGAAAAAGAAGCGACAGAAGAACACGACAAAGGCGACGCGGAAAGAAGACGGCGAAGAAAACGGTCACGACCGACACGACGAAGGAGCTGGCGATGCCGCGGGCTGTCCGGTTCGACGGGTACGGAGGGATAGAGGAACTGCGAGTGGTGGACGTGCCGCGGCCGGCGCCCGGGGCGGGTGAGGTCCTCGTCCGGGTGCGGGCCGCCGGGATCAATCCCGGTGAGGCGAAGATCCGTGAGGGGCTGCTGCACGGCCGGTGGCCGGCGACGTTCCCCTCCGGGCAGGGCAGCGATCTGGCCGGAGTCGTCGAGGAGACCGGCCCGCGGGTGACCGGCTTCTCCGTCGGGGACGAGGTCCTCGGGTTCACCAACCGGCGCGCCAGCCACGCCGAGTACGTGGTGGTGGAGGCGGACAACCTCACGGCGAAGCCGGAGAAGATCTCCTGGGAGGTCGCCGGATCACTGTTCGTGGCCGGGACGACGGCGTACGCCGCGGTACGCGCGGTCTCGCCGCGCGGCGGTGACACGGTGGTCGTCTCCGGCGCCGCGGGCGGGGTGGGGTCGATCGCCGTGCAGCTCGCCAGGCTCGCCGGCGGACGCGTGATCGGGATCGCCGGGCCGGCCAACCATCCCTGGCTCGCCGACCACGGGGTGAGCCCGGTCTCCCACGGGGACGGCGTCGCCGACCGCATCCGGCAGGCGGCGGACCATGTCGACGCCTTCATCGACACGTTCGGCCAGGGCTACGTGGACCTGGCGCTCGAGCTCGGGGTGGCCCCCGACCGGATCGACACCATCGTCGACTTCGACGCGGCCGGCCGGCACGGGGTGAAGGCGGACGGCAGCGCGGCGGCGGCCAGCGCCGACGTCCTCGCCGAGCTGGCACACCTGGTGGCCGACGGCCGCCTGGAGGTCCCGATCGCCGGCGCCTACCCGCTGGCCGACGTCCAGGACGCCTTCCGCGAACTCGAACACGGCCACACCCGAGGCAAGATCGTCCTCATCCCCTGACAGCTCGTTTGACAATTTGTTTCCCGGCAACCGGCCAGTCCCGACAACCGGCCAGGGCGCCCGTGCCCGTCACCGACCGGGCAGCGTGATGCCGACGATCTACCGATCGCTGGAACGCAACGCCGGTCAGGTAGCGCGGATCCCATCCACGACCACCCACACAGACCATGATCCAGACAATTTTGTCGTTGTGTACGCTTTTCGTCCGCAAAAGCGTACACAACGACAAACTCGCGCCGATCTTCTCCGGCAGCCGGCACCCATCGAGGTGTGCCACCGTTCGCGGGGATACGTATGGCTACCTGACCGGCACTCTGGGAAAGAGTCGACGTCGGCACCGGCGTGATGCCGTCGGACCTCAGAGCCGGATGTGCTGCGGCGCGGTGTCAGCCCGCATGACTTCACCGAAGGTCGCGGTTGCGGGGAACACGATGCCGCCGTACTCGATGCCGCCGCGGCGATCGCCACCGATGAGGCGATCAGCCAACCGAGCCTCCCGCCAGCGGCCTCCGCACCGAGCTTGCCCTCCGTCTGGGCTATCCATTTGTTCAGCACAGTTGCCGAGACCGGCCGGGTGGTCTTCGGCGTGAGGGTTCGAAGCAGCGCGGCGAGCCGCGACTCAGCATGCTTATTGGTCATGGCGTGCCTCCAACGCCGCGGTCAGCTCGTCGCGCTCGACAGTGGTGATGCGGCCCTGTGCGTGCCCGTTCACGATCGCCTGCCGCAGCAGATGGCTCGAAGTGCCGAAGGCGGTGCACTGGGTGATCGCAGTGGCCGGAGTGACCGTGGGAATCTCCTGCCACCAGGCGATCCGCTCTGGTGTCAGATCCTCATGAT
>NZ_CAKKTL010000362.1:0-3394 GCF_920664355.1 Protofrankia sp. CiP1_Cm_nod2 | reverse complement strand
GCGCGACACCGGCCCCCGGGCCCAGCGCGACACCGGCCCCCGGGCCCAGCGCGACACCGGCCGCGGCCGGCGGTACGCCCGGCCGCGGCCGGCGGCGCGAGAGCCTCCGGCCGCACGCCCTGACCGGGTCGGGCTACCTCCTGCTGGCCCTGCTGCTGACCGCCCGGGTGTGGCCCGACCCGACCCGGAACATCATCGCCGGCAACCCGAACGACACCGCCCTGTACTGCTGGTGGCTGGCACACACCGCACATGCCGTCACCAGCCTGTCGAACCCCTTCGTCACGCACCTGGCGAACGCGCCGGAGGGGATAAACGCGCTGTGGAACACCTCCGTGCTGGTCCCCGGCCTGCTGCTGACGCCGGTGACCCGGGTCGCCGGGCCGGTGGCCTCCTACAACCTGCTCGTCGTGCTGGCGTTCTCGCTGTCCGCGTTCAGCGCCTACCTGTTCGCGCGGAAGCTGCGGGTGCGCGCCGCGGCGGCCGGCGTCGCCGGGCTCGTCTACGGTTTCTCGCCGGCGCTCGTCGCGGCCGGGACAGGACATCTCAGCCTGGCCCTGGCGCCGGCCGTGCCGTTGCTGCTCGGCCTTGTCGTGGACGCCGTCCGGGGGACGCGGCGGCCGGCGCGGACCGGCGTGCTGCTCGGCGTCGGCGCCGGCCTGCAACTGCTGACCGGCGAGGAGGTGCTGCTCATCACCGCGGTGACGGCCGCCGTCGGGATCGTCCTGCTGCTGGCGAGCCGGCCGGAGTATCTCCGCCGGGCCGGCGGGCCACTGCGCGCGTTGGCGATCGCCTTCCTGACCTGCCTGGCGCTGGCCGCGGTGCCGCTGTGGATCCAGTTCTTCGGGCCGTTGCGGGCCCACGGCAGCCCGTTCCTGGCGAACTTCTTCAAGAGCGACCCGACCGGCCTGTACGTCCCTTCCGAACGCCAGTGGCTCGCGACATCCGCGCAGAGCGCGCGGGCGGCCGAGTTCCCCGGCGGCGCGCCGGAGTACATGAACTTCCTCGGCTGGCCCCTGCTGATCGTGTGTCTGTGCGCCGTCGTCCTGGGCTTTCACGACCTGCGGACACGGCTGGCCGGGCTCACCGGCGCGGTGCTGGCGGTTCTCTCCCTGGGCGGGACGCTGCTGGTCAACAACGTGGAGACGGGCCTGCGGCTGCCCTGGGGCCTGGTCGCCGGCCTGCCGGTCTTCGAGGCCGCCCTGCCGAACCGGTTCTCCCTCGGCACGGCCCTGATGGCCGGGCTCGTGCTCGCCTGTGCCCTGGACCGCCTGCCCGCCCGGCTCGGCGCCCCCGGCGTCCCGGCGGCCGCCCGGTTCAGGACCGCCGGTCTCCCCGCGGCCCGGTTCAAGGCCACCGGTGTTCCAGCAACGGCCCGGTTCAGGACCGCCGGTATCCCGGCGGCCCGGTTCAGGACCGCCGGTATCCCGGCGGCCCGGTTCAGGACCGCCAGTATCCCGGCGGCGGTGGCCCTCGCTGTGGCCTGTGTACTCCCGCTGATTCCTCGGCCGTACGCCGTCGAACGCTCACCCGACGTGCCCGCGTTCTTCACCACTGACGCCGTGAGAACCCTTCCGGCCGGCTCCAACGTGCTTCTCCTGCCCTATCCGACCGGGCTGCGGACCACCGCGATGGCCTGGCAGACCGCGGCGGACTTCCCTTTCTCGATGCCGGGCGGCTACTTCATCGGCCCGGGCCACGACGGGAAGGCGTACATGGGCGGGAAAAAACCGACAGCAACAGCACAGTTACTGGACGGCATCGAAAACAACGGGGCCGCCGGCCCGGTGACCCCGGCACAGATCGCCCGGAGCCGCGCCGACTTCGCCGAGCTCGGTGTGCGCGCGGTCGTGCTCGGCCCGGCAAGGCACCTGGACGACCTGCGCGACACGGTGACGTCGCTGACCGGACACCCGCCGGAGCTCACCGGAGGTGTGTACGTCTGGCACCTTCCGTGATATCCCGTGCCGGACGCCCACCGCTGGACAGCCCGTGATGCCGGTATGCGACGCGCCCCGAACCGGTGCGGTCGACGTGTGATGAAGTAGGCCGAGCGATGTCCTCGAGCACGGACAATGTCCACAGGCAGCGTCCGCGTCCACGAGCAGCGTCCACGTCCACAGGCAACGCCCATGTTCACAGGCAGCGTCCGCGTCCACGGACAATGTCCAGAGGACGGGCAATGCCCACGAGCAAAATCCACAGGGAGGTGGGACGGCCGGATGCCGCTCGAGCGCCACCCGACGTCGAAAACCGGGCGGGAACCGGATTCCGGCCAGCTCGTCGCGGGCCGTTACCGGCTCGGCGCCGAACTCGGCCGCGGCGGTTTCGGTGTGGTGTACGCGGCCACCGACGAGCTGCTGCGGCGGGACGTCGCCGTCAAGGAAATCCGCCTCCCACCGTCGATCTCCGCCGACGAGCGGGCGATCCTGCGCCAGCGGGTGCTGCGCGAGGCGCGCTCGGCCGGCCGGGTCCAGCATCCCGGGCTCGTCCCGGTCTTCGACGTCCTCGAGGCGGACGGCCGCCCGTGGATCATCATGGAGCTCGTGGAGGGCCGCTCCCTGTCGGAGATCATCTACGACGAGGGCCCGCTGCCGCGTGAGCGGGTGGCCCGGATCGGCATCAGCCTCGCCTACGCCCTGGAGGCCGCGCACCGGACCGGGATCATCCACCGGGACGTCAAACCGGCGAACGTCCTGATCAGCGCGGACCGGCGCGCCCGGCTGACGGACTTCGGTATCGCGCTGTCCGCGGGGGATCCGACCCTGACCCGCACCGGCATCCTGCTCGGCTCGCCGTCCTACATCGCCCCGGAACGGGCCCGGGGGGAGGCCGGCGGCCCGGGCAGCGACATCTGGGCGCTGGGCGCGACCCTGTTCACCGCGGTCGAGGGCGGCGCGCCCTACGAGCGCGACAGCGCCATCGCGACGCTGACCGCGATCGTCGAGGGCAGACGCCATCCCTTCCGGCTGGCCGGCACCCTCGCGCCGATTCTCGCCGATCTCCTGGCGGTGCGGCCCGCTGACCGCCCGTCGCTGTCCCTGGCCCGGCGACGGCTGCGGAAGGTCAGCGAACGGGAGTCCTCCCGGCGGCTGCCGGGCACCCGTGCGGGCCGTACCGACCGCGAGCGTCCGCCGCGGACACCGGCGGGCCGCGACGGCGTCGCGCCGGGCGCGATCCCGGTGGGCCCCGCCCGCGCCGAGGCCGACGAGCGGGATGCCGTTGTACCGGGGCCGGGCATGATCCCGGTGAGCCCCGCCCCCGCTGAGGAACATCCGGCGCGCACGGCCGGGGCGAGCCAGGTGGACGCGGCACCGGCCTCCACCGGCGGCTCCACGGCCGGCCCGCCCGCCACCAGCGGATCCGGCGCCGGCCGTCCCGCCATCGGCCGCGC
>NZ_CAKKTL010000361.1:0-3570 GCF_920664355.1 Protofrankia sp. CiP1_Cm_nod2 | reverse complement strand
CAGGTCATGGCTGAGCTGGTGAGCCGGCAGCACAGCAACCGGACCGCACTCGACAGACAGGAGAAGCGCAAGAAGGCGCTGCAAAACCAACAGCTCAAGCTGATCGAGATGCGCTACGCCGATGCCATCTCGCTCGAACACCTGAAGTCTGAACAGGAACGCATCACCCGCGAGCTTGCTCAGGCACAGCAGGTCATCGACCGCTGCTCGACCGAGATCGAGGCCGTCATGAAGGTGGTCGAGGAAGCACTGCTGCTGTGCGCCAACGCGCACCGGCTGTACCTCAGTGCTCCGCCCGACGTCCGCCGACAGCTCAACCAAGCCGTCTTCGCCCGCCTCTGGATCATGGACGACCAGGTGCAGTGCGCGGACCTCACCGAAGGCTTCGCCCACCTCCTCGCCCCTGATCCTGCCGCACGGCTGGCGGAGGCGAAGAACAGCGAAGACGCGAAGATCGAAACACGCTCCCGCCCCGGTAGGGGCCGGGGACGGTCCACCGGCGCGCAGAGCGCCAGCCTGGAACTGGTGCGGCCCACGGACGCCATACAGCGTCCGCACGGCCCACTTCCCGCCGATGCGACGAACCCCGGACCCAACCGGGACCGGGGTTCAAACGTGACCGTTTTGGTGTCCGAGGGGGGACTTGAACCCCCACGCCCTTAGAGGGCACTAGCACCTCAAGCTAGCGCGTCTGCCATTCCGCCACCCGGACCTGCAACGAACCAAGACTCTACACGGCTTGCGGGCGGGTCGGCGTGGGGGTCCTCCTCATCTGGGCGGCTTCTTCTGGATCTTCGGAGGTCCCATGGCTCCGGCCTTCGGAAGCCCTGCGGCTCAGGGTGAATGGAGGCCCTGGCCCTGGGCGCGCGGGGCCGGTGTGATGCGGCTGGTCCGGCGGGGCCTGGCCGCGCCCGCGGCCTCGGTCTGACGAGCTGGTCAGGCCAGCCGGGAACGGTTTGGCCAGTCCGAGAAGCGCCCTGCCGCGGCCATGGGAGCGGTCGGGCCGGGCCTGGGAGCGCTCTGCCGCGGGTCTGGGAGCGGTCGGACCGGGCCTGGGAGCGGGTCGGGCCGGGCCTGGGCCGGTCAGGTGCCGGCCCGGGGGCGGTGAGACGGGGCTGATGCGTCGGTGGGCCCGCCAGTCGGGCAAGCTGGTCTCCGACACCTCATCAGGACCCCGGCCACGGAGGCGGATCGAGATCGTGACGACGTCGGTTCATCGCAGGATCGCCGAGGAGCTCGGCGTGCGTGAGGGGCAGGTGACCGCGGCCGTCGACCTGCTCGACGGCGGGGCCACCGTGCCGTTCATCGCCCGCTACCGCAAGGAGGCGACCGGCATGCTCGACGACGCCCAGCTGCGGACCCTTGAGGAGCGGCTGCGCTACCTGCGCGAGCTGGAGGACCGGCGCGCCGCGATCCTGGAGTCGATCCGTTCCCAGGGCAAGCTGGACGACGCGCTCGAGGCGCAGATCCTGGCCGCCGACTCCAAGGCCCGCCTGGAGGACATCTACCTGCCCTACAAGCCCAAACGCCGCACCAAGGCCCAGATCGCCCGGGAGGCCGGTCTGGAGCCGCTCGCCGAGACACTGCTGGCCGACCCGTCACAGGATCCGCAGGCGACGGCCGCCCCCTTCGTCGACCCGGAGAAGGGTGTCGCCGACACGGCCGCCGCTCTCGAGGGCGCGCGGGCCATCCTGGTCGAGCGTTTCGCCGAGGACGCGGACCTGATCGGGACGCTGCGTGAGCGGATGTGGACGCGCGGCCGGCTCGTCTCCCGGGTACGGGAGGGCCGGCAGGACGCCGGCGCCAAGTTCGCCGACTACTTCGACTTTGCCGAGCCCTTCACCTCGCTGCCCTCGCACCGGATTCTGGCGCTGTTCCGCGGCGAGAAGGAGGAGGTCCTCGACCTCACCCTCGATCCGGAACCCGCCGACCCGGCCGCTGCCGGTGGGCCGGCCGACGGCGGGGGCACCGCCGACGGGCGGCCGGCGGCAGCGGCCGTGGCCGTGCCCCGGCAGGCGGCGGCACAGCCGAGCAGCTACGAGGTCACCGTCGCCGCGCGCTTCGCCGTCGCCGACAACGGCCGCCCGGCCGACCGCTGGCTGCTGGAGACGGTCCGCTGGGCGTGGCGGACCCGCATCCTCGTCCATCTCGACATCGACCTGCGGATGCGGCTGTGGCAGGCGGCGGAGGACACCGCCGTCCGGGTGTTCGCGGTGAACCTGCGTGACCTGCTGCTGGCGGCGCCCGCCGGCGTGCGGGCGACCATGGGGCTCGACCCGGGGCTGCGCACCGGGGTGAAGGTCGCGGTGGTCGACCCGACCGGCCAGGTGGTGGCGACCGAGACGATCTACCCGCACGAGCCGCGGCGGCGCTGGGACGAGTCGATCGCCGTCCTCGCCCGGCTCGCGCACGCCCACAACGTCGAACTGGTCGCGATCGGCAACGGGACCGCGTCCCGGGAGACCGACAGGCTTGCGGGCGAGCTGGCCAAACGGCATCCGGAGCTCAGGCTCACCTCGGTGGTGGTGTCCGAGGCCGGCGCCTCGGTGTACTCCGCGTCCGCCTATGCCTCGCGGGAGCTGCCCGAGCTGGACGTGTCGCTGCGCGGCGCGGTGTCCATCGCCCGCCGGCTGCAGGATCCGCTGGCGGAACTGGTCAAGATCGACCCCCGTTCGATCGGGGTCGGCCAGTATCAGCACGACCTCTCCGAGGTGAAGCTGTCGCGTTCGCTGGACGCGGTGGTGGAGGACTGCGTCAACGCCGTCGGCGTCGACGTCAACACCGCCTCGGCGCCGCTACTGACGCGCGTGTCGGGCATCGGCGAGGGGCTGGCGGAGAACATCGTGCGCCACCGGGACGCCCATGGCCCGTTCCGGTCCCGCCGGGCGCTCATCGACGTCCCGCGGCTGGGGCCGAAGGCGTTCGAGCAGTGCGCCGGCTTCCTGCGCATCCGTGGTGGCGACGACCCGCTGGACGCCTCCAGCGTGCACCCGGAGGCGTATCCGGTGGTACGCCGCATCCTCACGGCCACGGACAGCGACATCACGACGGTGATCGGTAACAGCTCGGCGTTGCGGGCGCTGCGGCCGACGGACTTCGTCGACGACACCTTCGGCCTGCCGACCGTCACCGACATCCTCCGGGAGCTGGAGAAGCCGGGCCGGGACCCGCGCCCGGCGTTCCGGACCGCGGCGTTCGCCGAGGGGGTGGAGACGCTCGCCGACCTCGCGCCCGGCATGGTGCTGGAGGGTGTGGTCACCAACGTCGCCGCGTTCGGTGCGTTCGTCGACGTCGGGGTGCACCAGGACGGGCTCGTCCACGTCTCGGCGATGTCGCGGAACTTCGTCTCCGACCCGCGCGAGGTGGTCAAGCCCGGTGACATCGTCCGGGTGAAGGTGCTCGACGTCGACATCGCCCGCAAACGCGTCTCGCTGACGCTGCGGCTCGACGACGACAGCGATGCCGGCGGCGGCCGTGCCGGCCAGCGGACGCCGTCGGGTGCGTCGTCGGGTTCCGGGCGCCGCCGGGAGCGCGGCGGCGCGCCGGCGGCCGGCCCCCGCGAGCCTGGCG
>NZ_CAKKTL010000360.1:3006-4381 GCF_920664355.1 Protofrankia sp. CiP1_Cm_nod2 | reverse complement strand
TGGTCGGCGGGGTGTTGTTAGTCGTCGGTGATTTCGGCGAGGGCGGCGCGGGCGGATTTCTCGTCGACGATCGCGTGTCCGGCGGCGTAGGCGGCGACGAGGGCTTGGACCGCGAGGTTGTTTACCGCTCGGGGGTAGCCCCGGGCGGTCGTGTGGATCAGGGTCATCGCGTCGTTGGAGAACAGGGTGTCGGACCGGCCGGCGAGGCTGATGTGGTGGCGGATGTAGCTGGCGGTCTCCTCGGGGGTCATCGGGGGCATGGTGTAGCGGATCGTGATGCGCTGCTCGAGGGCGGCGAGGACCGCCAGGCGCATGGTGCGGCGCAGGGTGGGCTGGCCGACGAGCAGGGTCGCGAGCGGGGAGTCGGAGTCGATGGCGTGGTTCGTGAGCATGCGGACGGTCTCGAGCTGGTCGTAGCCGAGTAGGTGGGCCTCGTCCAGGACGAGGACGGGTGTGCGGCCGCGTTCGTCGCGGGCGGAGGCGAGTGCTGCGGCTGACTGGGCGATCAGCCGGGAGGACAGGTTCGTGGGTGGGGCGCCGAACGCGGTCACGATGGCCTCGTGAATGCCCCGGACTCCTATCTGCGGGTTGCCAAGATAGATCACGGTGTGGCGGGACGGGTCGAGGTCGGCGAGCGCGGTGCGGACCGCGACGGTCTTGCCGGCGCCGACCTCGCCGGTGACGATCCCGATGCCGCGCTCCGCGATGCACCAGGACAACCGGGCGACGGCCTGGTTGTGGGCGTCGTGGCGGTGCAGCATGCCGGGGGCGAGGTCGCGGCTGAACGGGGTGCGGGTGAAACCGTAGTGCGCACGCAGCTTTTCGAGCATCAGAACGGTTCCTTGAGGGGGAGGGTGAACGCGGCCGGGTCCGGGGTGCTGTCACGGTCACGGCAATGGGTGGTGATCACTGTGGTGGCGAGGTCCTGGACGGTGACGGCGACGTGCAGGACGGTCTCGGCGATCAGGAGGTGGTCGTCGGTGAGGGCGGGGTTGACCAGGTCGCAGGCGGCGTGCGCGATGTCGGAGGCGGCGCGGGAGAGTGCGAAGGCCTCGGCGAGCAGGTCGGGGCCGATGCCGTCGGTGGCGTCGATGGCGCTCATGCGGCGCCCTTGCGCTGCGGGCCGGCTGGGTCGTCGGGGCCGGTCTGGCCCGGGGTGTCGGCGAGCGCCGCATAGTTGATCTTTTGGGTGAGGGTGGTGGTGTGGCGTTCCTGCACGAGGGCGAGATAGTCGATCTGTGTGGGACGGGCCGGTTCGGTCGGGGTTTCCGGGCGGGCCTTGGGATGGCTGTGCCGGGTGATCTCGAACGGGGTCGCGGTGCCGATGTCGGTGTTGCCGAGGCGCAGCGCGATGGTGGTCAGGTCGAACGGGTCG
>NZ_CAKKTL010000360.1:1980-2753 GCF_920664355.1 Protofrankia sp. CiP1_Cm_nod2 | reverse complement strand
AAGACGCACTCGACGCGCTGGCCGGCAAGCCCGGCGGGGACCTGGTAGCGGTTGGCGTGCAGGGAGATCAGGCCGGTGCGGGACACGGTGCGGTGGGTGGACCAGCGGAACGCCTCGGTGAGCTCGTCAGGGGTGGCGTGGCGGAACGGGCCGCCGGTCTGCCAGCGGTGCAGCGGCGCGGCGCCGGTCTCGGTGTGGACCTGGCGGTGGTACTGCGCTTCGACCCAGGCCTGGAACTTGCCGTTGAGGTCGTCCAGGCTGGTCACGGGGCTGGCGGTCCCGGTGGGGGTGGCCTCGTCGGCGATCTCGACGAGGAACTGGCCCCGCACCGTTGCGAAGAAACGTTCGATCTTGCCGCGTCCTTCGGGCCGGTGCGGGGTGGAGTGCGCCAGCCGGATCCCGAGCTTCGCGCAGGCGCGCAGCAGCCAGGCGTCGGAGAACGCCGAGCCGTTGTCGACGTAGATCTTGGAGGGGATGCCGCGGGCGGCGAGCGCGGGGCGTAGCGCCGCGGCGAGCCGGACGGTGTCCTCCGCGTAGCCGAACCGGTAGCCGACGACCGCGCGGGAGTAGTCGTCGAGGAACGCGAACAGGTAGGTCTTCCGCCCGGCGATCTTGACTGCGTGCAGGGCGTCTCCCGTCCACAGATCATTAGGTGCTGCTGCCTGGAACGGGGAGAACACCTCCCGGCCGGTGGCCGCCGCGGCGAGCTGGCGGGTCCCGATGCCGGTGCGGGTGAAGAAACGCTGCAGCGTGCGCTCGGTCGGGGACCAGCC
>NZ_CAKKTL010000360.1:0-1436 GCF_920664355.1 Protofrankia sp. CiP1_Cm_nod2 | reverse complement strand
ATGGGTGGCCACCAGGATCCGGCGGACCTGCGCGGCGGTGCGCTCGGGCCGCTCGCGTTTGAGCGCGCTCGCCAGCGCGAGGACGTCGGCCGGTGTGCGCGGCCCGGCCTGGCGCGGCGAGGGCACCAGAGCGTCGAACCCGCCCGACTTCCAGCTCCTGACCCATCTGTCCAGCGTCCAGCGGGTCACCCGCACCGGCCGGCCGTCCGGGTCGACGTGCTCCCGGGCGGCGAGCGCGCGGACCAGCACCCCGCGCTGCCTGGTCGTCAACGCCTCGTCGGCAAGATCGCGTATGAGCATGTAGCGGAACAGGCCGATCTCCCGGGCCCGTGCACGCCGGGCCGCCTCGTCGTCGTCATCCAGGGACACCGCCACCACCTCCTCGCAGGACCCCGCGACCGAAGTGATCACGGTTGTCCTCAGACTGGCGGCACCGCGGCCCGCCGCCCAGGGGCGCACCCATGTTGATCGACGATCACGAAACGGTCGTGATCATCCAGGTGGGAGACGGAGAGAGCAGCTGGCCGTTTGTGGCCCCGACCGCGATCGCCCACGGCGACACCGTGCCGAGCAGCGGCCACCGCGCCCCAACCGCCACCGTCGCCCCGGCGATCGCCGCGAGCGCATCGGCGAGCGGTGACCCCGCCGGCGCTGGTGCCACCGCGTCGACGCCGACCTCGACGAGCAGGCCCGTGAACACCCGGCGCACGTCACCGGCCCGGCCGGCGAACCGGCGCAGCCAGCCGCGCACCGTCGAGTGCGGCCGGCCGAGCCGGCGCGCGACGCCACGCGCGCCAAGCCCGCCGGCCGCCGCAGCCAACGCCGCCCAGATCACCGCCACCACATCCGCACGGCGCGCCAGCACCACCACCGGCAACAGCACATGCGTGCGTCCACAGCCCGCGCAGCGCGCCCGCCGGGGCTGTAGCCACAGCGTCGCCCAGCCGAGATCCCGCACCGGCCGCCGTATCGACCAGCCCCACCCACCGAGCACCCCGCCGCAATCCCGGCAGGCCAGCTCACCCGCCCGAAGCTGCCGCTCGACCACACCCCGGTCAGCATTTACCGTGAGCACCGCGCCCTCCAGGCGCCTCACGGCCCTTCCCCGGGTTTCCCGCCAAGGACTTTTACGGGGAAGGGCCGTTCCCCTGTCCCGACATCGCTCACAGTGACGCCGTTGACAAACCGGACACCCATCCCACGGTCACAAACCAGACATCACCATCCGCAGCGACCCGCTCGCCGCCACCCTCCGCCGTCGCCGCCCGAGGCCAGACACGCACCCACCCGAGGCATCACAGCGAAAGATCAGAAACGCTGTTCGTCGGCACGCTGTCGTCGCCCATGACCGCCCACCCCAACCCAACGCCAGCCCACCACCATCAGCACCGTCAATGACGCCGCAGCCTCCGTCGTCGGCATCTTGCATGTCGCCT
>NZ_CAKKTL010000359.1:0-3586 GCF_920664355.1 Protofrankia sp. CiP1_Cm_nod2 | reverse complement strand
GGCCGCGCCGGGCTTCGGCCCGGGGGCGGGGGGAGCGGCTGCCCTGACGGCCCGCGGGCGCGGGCCGCGCCGGAGCGTGCCCGACGGATGTTCGACCGCGCGGGCGGCGCCTGGACGGCCGGCACCTGTCAGCACGCCGTGCATCGTGCACGGAATGTGATCATATAAGGACGATTTGTAGTGATCTGTGCGTACGAGCCGTGCGGGCGGCTGGGGCCGGCCGCACGGACGAGGCTGCGCGGGCCGCGGGCCGACGGGTCGCGCCCGGCTTCGGACGCTTTTTGATCTAGTATGACTTGTCCCGCTAATTTTATACGAAGAGTAACCGATCCGGGCGACCTTCCTCTGCCGGGAATGCCGTTTTTACAAGCAAATCTTCCTCTAACCAGCCAGCGGAACGGTTACGGACTGCGGTTCCGGGGCAGCCTGTCTGAGTGACTGATCGTAGAGAAAAGATAGCTGTTAGCAATCATCATGCTGTTCGCAGCGTGGCGCCGGTGCCGCTCGGGTGGATTTCACTTCTGGCGAGGGGAGAGATCTTACGGGAAGTAACCATGGTGACGATCAGATGACTAATTGCATTAATCAAATGTAGCTATCCTTTTCGGGTAACGTTCAGTTAGTGTGAGCACCTGCGTCACCGCAGTGGTGGGGCAGTGGTGGGAGCGATAAATGATCACCAAGTGCTCTGTTGAGGTGGACGGGGGGTGTATCGGATGAGTCGGGAGTACGCGAAGGCCGTGGGAGCTCGTCTCCGGGCCATACGGATCCAGCAGGGGTTGTCCCTGCAAGGTGTGGAGCAGAAGTCACGCGGGCGCTGGAAGACCGCGGCGGTTGGCTCCTACGAGCGTGGCGACCGGATGATCAGCGTTCACCAGCTCTCGGAACTCGCCGCGTTCTACGGCGTTCCGGTCTCGGCGCTGCTGCCGGAGGAGGAGGCGCTACCTCCTCGCGAGCACCGGCACCGCACCGTCCTCAACCTGAAGAAACTCGCTGAGGCGCCACCGGACTCGTCCGCGCTGGTGCGCCGGTGGGTGGCGCAGATACAGCGCCAGCGGGACGACTACGCCGGACAGGTCCTCTCCATCCGGGACGGCGACCTGAGGGCGTTGGCCCTTCTGCACGACACCACTCCGCAGGAGTTCTCCGAACGGCTGCGGGGGTGGGGCGTGCTGGAGACGAATTTCGGCGAGGAGGAGGTTCCCGAGTAGGGCGTTGCCGCGCCGGCCGCCCTGACTCCGCCCTGACTCCGCCCTGGACGGTGCCGGTCGTCCCCTGGGGACGGTGCCGGTCGGCTCCAGGACGGTGTCGGTTCCTGGGCAGCGTTGGTTCCTGGCGTGCCGCATGCTGGGAAGGCGCGGTGGCCAGCCACGAGAACGTGCGCGGCGGGCCAGAGGTGTGTACCGCTGCCGCCGGCATGGTCCCTGTCGCTGGCGGCGGGGGCATGTACCGGGGGGTTGTGACGCACAGCAGGTTGTGACGCGCAGCAGGAGGTGGCTGATGGCTGGCAGCAGGGTTCCCCGCCGCGGACTGGTACTGGGCGCCGGGGGGGTGCTCGGGTCGGCGTGGATGATCGGTGCCCTGAGCGCCTACGAGGAAGCGGCCGGCGTCGACGTCCGCGACATGGACATGACCGTCGGTACCTCGGCCGGAGCGGTGCTGGCGGCTCTGATCGGCCTTGGCACGAGCGTCGAAACAATGGTCAACTCCGAATACGGCGAGCCGTTGTTCGGCGATCCGGTCCTCGACTACACCCGCCTCGGTTCGGCTCTCCCGCCGCGGCCGCGGATGCGCATCGGCTCGCGTCGGCTGCTCGCCACCTCGGCCCTGCACCCACGCCGGGTGACCCCGCTGGTGGCCCTGGTCTCCCTGCTCCCGCAGGGCCGCGGGACGCTGGCCGCCGTCGGCGACCTGGTGTCCTCCGTGGGCGCCACCGTGACCACCTGGCCGACTCCCGCGCCGTTGTGGATCGTCGCGATGGACTACGACACCGGGACACGGGTCGTGTTCGGCTCGCCGGACGCGCCCCGGGCGTCGATCGCCGAGGCCGTGATGGCGTCGTGCGCGATCCCGTCATGGTACGCGCCCGTCGTTATCGACGGGCAGCCCTATGTGGACGGTGGGACGCGGTCGCCAACATCGGTGGACCTGCTCGTCGACGCCGGTCTCGACGAGGTCGTGGTGCTCGCGCCCGCCTGCTCGTTAGGCTTCGACCAGCCCCGGGGCGCGCTGGCCCGGCTCGAACGCCAGATGCGGCGGCTGGCGACCAGGGTGCTGATCCGGGAGACCGAACTGCTGCGGGCCACCGGGACGAAGGTCACGGTGATCTGCCCGGGGCCGGAGGATCTGGAGATCATCGGCGGTAACGTCATGGATCTCAGCCGCCGGCAGGAGGTTTTCCAGACCTCGCTGCGGACGAGCGCGGCGGCGCTGGCGGAGGCCGGCATCGGGACGCCGTCCACGGGCACGCCGTCCACGGCCTCACCAACGGCATCCGTGCCCACGGCCTCGTCCGGCGCCGACGGCCGTCTGGCGGCCGCTGGCTGACCCGTCCGGCCCTCGTGCGTCGGCCGTCCTGGCGGCTGGCTCCGTGTGCCCAGCGTGCGGGCCGTCGAGCGCCGCACGGCACACTGGCAGCGTGCGTGTCTACCTGCCGTCGACGCTGTCGGCCGCCCGGCGTGTCCTCGCGGACCGGGCGGTCCCGGCGGGGCTCGGCTTCGCGGTCACCCCCGCCGTCCGGGAGTGGTATGCCCACTCCGACATCGAGGAGATGGAGTACGCGCTCCTGCTCGACGCGGCCCGCGCCAGCCTGCGGCTGCTCGACGTCGACCCGGGCGCGCCCCGCCGGCGGGTGGTCCTCGCAGTGGACGTGGACGACTCCGGCCTGCGGATCCGCAACGACCTCGACCGGGGCGTCGTCGAGATCGGCGGCCCGGTGCCCCTGGCCGCCGTCGCCGCCGTCCACGTGGACGCCGTCGACGCCGTCGCCGCCGTGGCCGCCGCGGCGGAGGCGATCGTGGCGGCCGACCTCGGCAGCGATGACGCGGCGTTCGTGGTGGACACCGCCGACGGCTACGAACTGCTCTGGTACGCCACCCAGGAGCTGGCGGACCTCGTCTGACGCCTGTGGGCGGCCCGGGCACAGGCCCGGCGCCCGGCCCGGCACCCGAACCGGGACCTGACAGAGCGCGGACAACAGCGGACGGCGGCCGCCCGAGGCGCGAACATATTCCTGCGCGTCGCGGACGGCCGCGGGCCGCCTGGTCTGGGAGCGTTCCAGGAGGGGCGCCGCGGGCTGGCCGGCCCGCCCCTCGAGCGTCCCGGCGCGGTGTTTCCAATGCTCGGTTTCCAGCGCTTCGGAGGGTGGGTTGGGATGGATGCCGTCGCTGTCGTCCCGGAACCGGTCAACGAGCCGGTCCGCGCCTATGCCCCGGGCAGCCCGCAGCGCGCCAGCCTGCGGGCGGCGCTGGAGCGGCTGGCGGGGGAGCGCGCCGAACTGCCGCTGGTGATCGCCGGGAGGGAGCGCCCGGGCGCCGGCGAGCCGTTCGAGGTGGTCGCCCCGCACCGGCACGAGCTGGTGCTGGGC
>NZ_CAKKTL010000358.1:1718-4045 GCF_920664355.1 Protofrankia sp. CiP1_Cm_nod2 | reverse complement strand
GCCACCGCCACGGCCCCCACGGCAACAGCCCCCACCCAGCCAGCTACCGGGCCGGCCAGCGAGGAAACCGCGCTTTCCGGCAGGTGACCGAGACCGGGAAGACGGCGCACGGCACGCGCGATGGATGCGATGAGCCGCGGAGATGCCTGAACGTCGCGGTCCGCCGTACCGCATACCGGACCGGTGCCGCGCCCGTCCGACCCGCCAGGGGCGGCCATACCACCCCAGAGCGGCCGCGACAGGCTCGGTACAGCGAGACGGATGCCCCCGCCCGCCGCAGGAATCGTCAGCCTCCCACCGATCCGGGGAGCAGGGGAGCAGGGGAGCCGGGGAGCCCAGTCCGTGGACCGCCCAGCCGTAGGTGAAAACCGTTACTGGGACGACGGCAACTACCTACGGCTTCCGCCGCTGTAGGTGAAAACCGCTGCCATGGTGGCGGAAATCACCTACGCGTCGTGTCGCCTGGGGCGGAAGCGTCCGGTGATCCCTATATGTGATCTTCGGGGTGGGGCCGTGGGCCGCGGAGGCGCACGGACATCGCTGTCCGCTGCACCGTTCCCGGAACGGCTCTTCCTGGCAGGCGGCTCGCGACCGGAACAGCCGGGTTTTCGCCCTCCTGGGCTGCTATGCGGCCTACGTGGCGGGTGCGGTGAGTGTGGCGGTTCTGGCACGCTGGGCGGATGGGGGAGCTGGACGCGCCGGAGGCCGCGGCGGGCCGGGTGCGCTTCTTCGTCTCGTACACGGGCGCGGACCGGGCCTGAGCGGAGTGGATCGCCTGGGAGCTGGAGGCGGCGGGCTGGCCGACCGTGCTGCAGGCGTGGGACTTCGTCGCCGGGGAGAACTTCGTCGGGCGGATGAACGACGCGCTGACCCAGGCGGAGATCGTGCTGGCGGTGTACTCGGCGGCGTACTTCCGATCGAAGTACTGCACGGACGAGTGGACCGCGGCGTTGCTGGACGACGGGCGGGGCCGGGACAGGCTGATCCCCGTCCGGGTCGAGGACTGCGACGTGCCGCCGCTGCTGCGGCCCCGGGCGTACATCGACCTCGTCGGGCTGCGCTCCGGCCAGGCCCGGGCCAAGCTGGTCGCCGAGCTGACGCCGGGACGGCACAAGCCGGCGCGCCGGCCACAGTGCCCCGGCTCCCGGCGCCGGCGGGGATCATCGCCGCCGGCGCCGGGAGCCGGGGCGGACGGCCCGGTGCGGTCCGGGCGGGCGGCGACCGCGGGCTGGGCGCAAGCGCTCCTTCCCCCGGCTGCCGGCCATGCGGGAGGTGCCGCCGCGCAACGACTTCTTCGTCGGCCGGGACCGGACGCTGCTGGAGCTGCGCGACCAGCTGGCGGCGCTGCGCCCGGCCACGGTCGCGCTCCACGGGATGGCGGGGATCGGGAAGACCCAGCTGGCCCGGGAGTTCGCCTGGCGGTTCGCCGCCGACTACCAGCTTGTCTGGTGGATCGACGCGGCAGGCGGACTCACCGCGCAGGCCGGGGTCGCCGCGGTCAACGACGCGCTCGGGGAGCCCGTGCCGGCCGGCCCGGCCGGCACCGCGCAGGCGGTGGTCAGGGCGCTGTCACGGATGGCGGCCACCGGCCGCCCCTGGCTGCTGATCTACGACAACGTCGAGGACGTGCAGGACGTCGCCGACCTGCTCCCGCACGGCGGCCACATTCTGATCACCTCCCGGAGCCGGGCGTTCCGGCAGGTCGGCACGCCCACCCCGGTCGAGCCGCTGGCCCGGGCCGAGACCGTGGAGCTGCTGACCCGCCGGATCGACGGCCTGGATCCGGCACTGGCGGACCTGCTCGCCACCGAGATCGGTGACCTCCCGCTGGCGGCGGCACAGATCGCCGCCTACCTCGACACCACCCCGATGGACCCGGCCGCCTACCTGGGCCTGTTCCGGGCCGAGCAGGCCCGGATAGCCGCCCTCGGCCATCCGGTGGACTACCCCCGCACAGCACCGCCGCCGCGATCGGGCTGTCCGCCGACGCGCTCACCGGCCGGTCACCCGCGGCCGCCGCCCTGCTCGAGGTGTGTACGTTCCTCGCGCCCACCGGCGTCCCGCTGGACCTGCTGACCGCCCACCCGGAGGTCTTCGAGGACCCGCTGACAACGGCCCTGGGAGATCCCCAACGGCTGGCAGAGGCGGGGGAGATCAACCGCTCCTCACTGGCACAGATCGACCACGACCTGCTGGTCATGCACCGCCTCGTCCGCGCCGTGCTACGAGAACGAATGGGCCCACAACAGGAAGCCGGCTGGCAGGCCCGGGCGCACGCCCTGCTCACCGCCGCCCACCCCGGGGATCCGGGCGAGCCGATCCGGTGG
>NZ_CAKKTL010000358.1:0-1278 GCF_920664355.1 Protofrankia sp. CiP1_Cm_nod2 | reverse complement strand
ACACCCTGGCCTCGGCGCACAGTCTCGCCGACGCCCTGTCCGGGTTGGGGGATTATCCGGCTGCCCGTGCCCTGTGCGAGGACACGCTCGCCCGCCGGCGGCGGATCCTCGGTGACGACCACCCCGACACTCTGGCCTCGGCGCGCAGTCTCGCCGGCGTCCTGCGCGTCGTCGGGGAAGAGGAGAAGGCGCGGGATCTGTACCGAGAGGTCTGGCAACGCCGCCGGCGTGTCCTCGGCCCCACCCACCCCCGCACTCTCGACACCGGCCGGAAACTCGATCTCCTACTTGAGCAGCTCGGTCAGCCTCCCGAAGCCCAGGTCGATGTGCGGCGACCGGCCGGCCCTTGGTGAGCCGGCCGCCACGAGCGGCCGGAAGACGTGATCGGCGCCTGCGTCGCGGTCGGCCTGAGGAAGACCGGCGCGAGTTTGTCGCTGGGTACGCTCACCGGGCCGGAAAGCGTACGCGACGACAAAGTCGTGCGGATCATGCTTCCGGTGGCTGGCCGGTGGCTGGCCGGTGGCTGGCCGGTGGCTGGCCGGTGGCTGGCCGGTGGCTGGCCGGTGGCTGGCCGGTGGGTGATGGACGGCGGGCGGCGATATCGAGGTTGGAGTGCCAGGGTGAAACGCCCGTCCCGGCCGGCAGGTGTGGGCGTTTCACCCACCCCGGTCGGGGTGCGTGAACGGCGTGGGCCGGATTCCGGATTCCGACCCGCGGGTTGGGCGTCCGTGGGTGGGTTGTTTACTGGCGTTGGCGGGGAGATCGGGCGAGCCTCGGCGGTTCGGAGCGAGTTTGTAACTGTTCCTTGTCGAGGGGACTCGTATCCGTAACGGCTGGCGCATACCGTGGTCGCGGCGGCCCGGATCCGGCGGATTTGGGGTTATCGCGTCTCGTGGACGATTCCGGCCGGGGCCGGTGCGGCCCGCCACGGGAGGGGGAGGCGGTGGTGAGCGGTGACGACCGCGCGAAGGCGTGACGAAGACGGCCCCGGGCCGGATGCCGCCCGCCGGCCGGGCGGGTACGGGGAGCCGGACGGGCCCTGGAACGTCCACGAGGATGCCGACAACCGGGCCGACATCCAGGATGACCGGCCCGGGATCCTCGCCGCCGAGGACATGTTCCCCGCCGCGGATCTCGGTGACGCCAGGCCGGTTTCCCTGCTCGGCCTGCGCATGCCCGACCTGGAGGGCGAGCGCGACGCGACCGTCAGCCGCCGGGCCGGCCGCCCGCGGCCCGGCGGCGGCCGTGGGGACGGCGGCCCCCCGCGGCCTGGAGGGA
>NZ_CAKKTL010000357.1:0-3685 GCF_920664355.1 Protofrankia sp. CiP1_Cm_nod2 | reverse complement strand
GCCGAGGCGACCGGCGCGCGGCTGGCCTGGGTGCCACGCCGGGCCGGGGAGCGCGGCGCGCTCGCCGCCGGCGCACTGCCATCGCTGCTGCCGGGCGGGCGCCCGGTGGCGGATCCGGTGGCCCGCGCCGAGGCCGAGGAGATCTGGGGTGCCGTCGTCCCGGCCGAGCCGGGCCGGGACACCGCGGCCATCCTCGCCGCCGCTGCCGCCGGTGAGCTCGACGGGCTCGTCGTCGCCGGGGTGGACGTCCACGACCTGCCCGATCCGGCCGCCGCCCTGAAGGTGATCGCCTCCGTGCCGTTCTGCGTGTCCCTGGAGGTGCGCGCCTCCGCGGTGACCGAACTCGCCGACGTGGTCCTGCCGGTCGCGCCGGTGGCGGAGAAGGCGGGCTCGTTCGTCAACTGGGAGGGACGCCTGCGCGCGTTCCAGCGGGCCCTGGAGACCGCCGCGCTGCCGGACCTGCGGGTGCTGCACATCCTGGCCGCCCGGATGGGGATCGCCCTCGGTGTGGACGACCCCGGGGTGGCCGCGCGCGAGCTGGCGAGGTTCGGCCGTGCCGGTGCCGGGATCAACCGCGTGCCGGCGCCGGCGGCCGAGCAGCCCGCGCTGCCCGAGCCGGCACCGGGCCAGGCGGTGCTCGCCAGCTGGCACCAGCTGATCGACGACGGCCGGCTGCTCGACGGCGAGCCCTACCTCGCCGGGACGGCCCGCCCGCCGCGGGTCAGGCTGTCGGCGGTGACGGCCGGTGAGATCGGCGCGGTCGACGGCGCGCCCGTCAGCGTCAGCACCGGCCGCGGCACCATCACCCTCCCCCTGGAGATCACTTCGATGCCCGACCGGGTGGTGTGGCTGCCGGCCTTCTCACCGGGCTCCCACGTCCGTGCCTCGCTCGCCGGGCGTGCCGGCGAAGTGGTGAACATCAGTGTGGCCGCCGGCGCCCCGGACGGCGGCCATGATCTTGTCGACGCCGTCGCGGGCAGCGGCGCGGAAGGCCGGTCATGAGCTACTCACCCTCGTTCGCGCCGGTGCTGGCGGCCGGTGCCACCGACCCGGACCTGGCCGTCTTCGGTGACGACCCGTTCTGGCTGATCCTGCTCAAGGCCGTGGCGGTCTTCGCCTTCCTGCTGCTGATAACGCTGTTCGCGATCGTGTTCGAGCGCAAGGTCGTGGCCCGGATGCAGCAGCGTGTCGGCCCCAACCGGCACGGCCCCAAGGGCTGGCTGCAGAGCCTCGCCGACGGCGTGAAGCTCATGCTCAAAGAGGACATCATCCCGGTTCTCGCCGACCGGCCGGTCTTCATCCTCGCCCCGATCGTCTCGGCGATCCCGGCGTTCCTCGCGTTCGCGGTGATCCCGTTCGGGCCCGAGGTGTCGATCTTCGGTGAGCACACCAGCCTGCAGCTCGCGGACCTGCCGGTGGCCATCCTGTTCGTGCTGGCCGCCTCGTCGCTGGGCGTGTACGGGCTGATCCTCTCCGGCTGGGCGAGCGGGTCGACCTACCCGCTGCTGGGGTCGCTGCGCTCGGCGGCGCAGATCATCTCCTACGAGGTCGCGATGGGGCTGTCCTTCGTCGCGGTCTTCCTCAACTCCGGGACGCTGTCCACCTCGGGCATCGTGGAGGGCCAGAGCCACTGGTGGAACGTGGTGCTGGTGCCGTCCTTCATCATCTACTGCATCGCGATGGTGGGTGAGACGAACCGGACGCCGTTCGACCTGCCCGAGGCCGAAGGCGAGCTGGTCGGTGGTTTCCACACCGAATACAGCTCGATCAAGTTCGCGTTCTTCTTCCTCGCCGAGTACATCAACACCGTGACCGTGTCCGCGGTGGCGACGACGCTGTTCCTCGGCGGGTGGCAGCCGCCGCCGATCCCGTACTTCTCGCACTTCGACACCGGCTGGTTCCCGGTGATCTGGTTCGTGCTGAAGCTGCTGGCGTTCCTGTTCCTGTTCATCTGGCTGCGCGGCACGCTGCCCCGGCTGCGCTACGACCAGTTCATGGCGTTCGGCTGGAAGGTCCTGATCCCGGTCGGGCTGGTGTGGCTGCTCGCCGTGGCGACCTTCAAGGTCTACCGGGAGAACGTCACCGACCGGACGCCGTGGCTGATCGGTTTCGGGATCGCCACCGGCATCCTGCTCATCGTCACGATCATCGATCCCGGTGCGCGCAAACACCGGGAACGTCTTGAGGCCGCCGAGCAGGAGCGCATCCGTAACGCGCCCAGTCTGGACCGGATCCCGTGGCCGCCGCCCGCCGCTACGGCCGACGCGGCCGGCGCGGCCGGCCGGCCGCCGTCCGTCACCGGCCCGGACCGGTCGTCGTCCGCCACCGTCATCGTCGCGGGTGGACCGCGGCAGGAGAGCTGAGCCATGGGGATCCTCGACCCGTACAAGGGATTCGGCGTCACCTTCTCGACCATGTTCAAGAAGCCGACGACCGAGCAGTATCCGGAGGAGAAGAAGCCGACCGCGCCTCGTTTCCACGGCCGCCACCAGCTCAACCGGCATCCCGACGGGCTGGAGAAGTGCGTCGGCTGCGAGCTGTGCGCGTGGGCCTGCCCGGCCGACGCGATCTACGTGGAGGGCGCGGACAACACCGAGGAGCAGCGTTACTCCCCCGGGGAGCGCTACGGGCGCGTCTACCAGATCAACTATCTGCGCTGCATCCTGTGCGGCCTGTGCATTGAGGCGTGCCCGACCCGGGCGCTGACCATGACCAACGACTACGAGCTCGCCGACGACAGCCGGACGGACCTCATCTTCACCAAGGAGCAGCTGCTCGCCCCGCTGGGCGAGGGGATGACGGCGCCGCCGCATCCGATGTTCCTCGGTGACAGCGAGACGGACTACTACCGGTTCGACCCGGACCGCGCCGGCCCCTTCGACGCATCCGGTCTCTCCGGCGCCGGCGCGGACGCGCCCGGCCTGGACAGCGAGCCGGAGCCGGCCCGATGAGCGCGCAGATCCTGGCCCAGGCGGCGGGGGAGATCACCCGGACGTCCACCGGCGAGGCCGCGACGTTCTGGGTGCTCGCCCCGGTGGCGGTGCTCGCGGCACTGGGCATGGTGCTCGCCCGCAACGCCGTGCACGGGGCGCTGCTGCTGGTGACGAACTTCTTCTGCCTGGCTGTCTTCTACCTGCTGCAGGACGCGCCGTTCCTCGGTTTCGTGCAGATCGTCGTGTACACCGGGGCAATCATGGTGTTGTTCCTGTTCGTGCTGATGCTGGTCGGGGTGGACTCCTCCGACTCCCTGGTGGAGACCCTGCGCGGCCAGCGGGTGGCCGCGATCATCCTGGGGTTCGGGTTCGCCGGGCTGCTGGTGTTCCCGATCGGCGGCGTGATCAACAACGGCACCACCGCGGCCGGGCTCACGGCCGCCAACGACGGCGGCAACATCCAGGCGATCGCCCGCCTGCTGTTCACCGACTACGTGTTCGCGTTCGAGATCATTTCCGCGCTGCTCATCATCGCCGCGGTCGGCGCCATGATCCTCGGGCACCGGGAACGGGTCGACGGCAAGGTGACGCAGCGGGAGATGCTGCGGCGCCGGTTCGCCGACGGGGGCCGGGTCACCCCGATCCCCGGGCCGGCCGTCTACGCCCGGCCCCAGGACGCCCGGCTGCCGGCGGGCCTGCCCGGCGGTGCCGGTCCCGGCGCGGGCCGCGACGCCGGGAGCCCTGGGGACGCC
>NZ_CAKKTL010000356.1:0-3713 GCF_920664355.1 Protofrankia sp. CiP1_Cm_nod2 | reverse complement strand
GCCTGGGGGCGGGCGCCGGGGCGGCCGGGTGGGCGGTACGGCGGCTGCGGGAGCCCACCCGCCCGGGGGTGGCGGCCGGGGGCACGGCGGGGCCGGGTGCGCTCACGTTCGGGCTGCCGGGAGCGCCCGGCGTCGAGTTCGCCGGTTCGCTCGTCGCCGACCAGCGTGGCTATTACCGCGAAGCGGGCTTCACGTCCACGCGCTTCCGCGGCAGCGGGCCACGCTTTCCCAGCGTGACGGCGTCGGTGGCCTCGGGCGCGGCCTTCGTGGGGGTGACCACCGCGGACGCCGTCGCCCGCGAGGCCGCGGCCGGCGCGCCACTGCGGATCATCGGCGCCCAGCGGCAGAAGTCCCCGTGGGCGGTCGTCTCCCTGGGGGACCGGCCGATCCGGACACCGCGGGAGATGATCGGCATGCGGGTCGCGACAGCCATGGGCAGCGCGGCCGTCTGGGCGTCGTTCCTGGCCGCCGCGGGAGTTCCCGCGGCGGCGGTCCGGCAGGTCGTCGTCCCCGATGATGCGCAGGCCCTCGCGCAGGCCCTCACGCAGCGGCAGGCCGACGCGGCGCTGTCCTCCGTCGCAGACGTGCCGCTGGCCCTCACCCGGCAGGGGGTCAGCTGCTCGGCGTTCCTGCTCGCGGACCACGGGTATCCGCTGGTCTCCCACGTGTACGTCGTGACCGCCGACGCGGTCACCGCCGCGCGGAAGACGGTCAAGGCCTTCCTCACGGCCGAGATCCGCGGCTGGAAGCAGAACCTGGCCGACCCCATGCTCGCGGCCCGGCTCACCACCGACGTCTACGCGAGGTCGCTCCGGCTCGACGTCCGCGAGCAGCTGGCGGAGAACAGGGCGTTGAACGACCTCGTCCAGACGGCGCAGACCCGCCGGGACGGCCTGTTCACCATGACCGACGCCCTGATCGAGGCCAACGTCCGGCTGCTGTCCACCGGTCCGGCGGCGTCGGCCGCCGGGCACCTGTTCGACCTGTCCGTGCTCCGGGAGCTGTACCAGGAGTGGCCCCGCCTGATCTGACCAGGCCGCCGGCCACCTCCGGACACCAGCCGGACACCTCCGGACACCTCCGGACACCAGCCGGCCACCAGCCACCGGCGGGAGACCGGTACCCACCCGCGGCCGCCCACGCGAAAGCCGGCCGGCCCGTAACGCCGTCGGCGCGGTTCGAAAGGCCTGTTCCGCGCACGGTTTCCGTGGGCAGGCTCCGCGGCCGGGCTCCTCCACAGCCGCCGGAAATCCGGCCGTCGGTACACCCGGATCGGGCGATCCGTACCCGGGAAATGCTTCGGCGATCCCGGAACCGGGCACGAGAGAATAATGATCACAAATATTCCGGACGCCCGGCTGCCGTTCCGGGCCGTCAGCTCGGCTCGCGGCCCTCCCTGCCCTGTTAACCCCTGCCCGGGCCTGGTTCGGGCATACTGCGTTCACGTCGTGCCGCATTCACTCCGGCATCCTCCGCCAGCGGCGTGACAGACCGTCCAGAACATGTCGGATCCGATTTCTCCGGACGATTTCAGCGGGTCCGGGGCAGCGCGTCCGAAAAGGCGGTCAAAACAGCGTCCACCACCTGGGGAAGGAACCGTTCTTGGCTGTCGTGAACGTGCTCGCCGAGCTGGTCCCCGACCGGGTGTTCGCGGCCGCGGTCGCCGTGGCCCACCGCCGCTTCGAGCCGATACTGCGCCGGGTGGATACGTTTGTCACACCGCGACAGACCGCTCTGGACGTCGGCGCCTGGTACGGCCCGTGGAGCCACTGGATGTCGCGGCACGCCCGCCATGTCGTGACGGTCGAGCCCAACCCCGAACTGGCCGCCTTCGTCGCCCGCACCTGCCGGCCGAACGTCACGGTGGTGCCGAAGGCCGCGTCCGACACGGAGGGTTTCGCCGAGCTGTGGCTGCCACCGGGCGGCCGGGGCACCGAGGGGCGCGCCTGCCTGCTCCCCCAGGGCCGTGAGCACACCGGGCACACCGGGCGCGCTGGGCACACCGGGCGCGCGGAGCACACCGTGAAGGTCGAGACGGTCCGTCTCGACAGCCTCGACATCGCCGACGTCGGACTCGTGAAGATTGATGTGGAAGGGCACGAACTCGCCGCGCTACGCGGCGCGGAGGGAATTATCCGGCGCTGGCGCCCGAATCTCGTAGTCGAGATCGAGGACAGCCGCAGCCCGGCGGCCGCGACCCTGGAACTGCTGCGGAGCTGGCACTACCAGGGCTGGTTCCTCGACCACGGGAGAATGCGCCCACTGGACGACTTCGATCTGGTCGGCCACCAGCGGGAAATGGCACCGCTGGCCCACCACGGCTACCTCCGGGCGGTACTGACCGGCAGCGTCCACCGATACGTCAACACCATTCTTTTCCGACCGTCCTCCTGACACCGGCTACCACGGGTGGAGCCGTGACACCGAAAAACGGGGGCGACCGGGGCGACAGCCACGCCAGCCTTCCGCTCGCGAATCCTGGAGCGCTGGTCAGGTAACGCGGATCCCATCCACGACCACCCGCACAGGCCATGATCCAGGAGAGTTTGTCGTTGTGTACGCTTTTTGGCCGCAAAAGCGTACACAACGACAAAATTACGCCGATCTTCTCCGGTGGCCGACGTCCATCGAAGCGCGCCATCGTTCAGGGGGGATACGTATGGTTACCTGACCGGCGCTCCAGGACGCCCTTGCGCGGGATCGCCGGGTGCCGGCCCGCCCCCTCTCATCGGCCCGCCGGGGCCGGTTCAGGGGCCGGTTCAAGGGTGACGTCGAGGGTGCCGGTCAGGGTGACCTGCTCCCAGGCGTCCGCGGGGAGTTCCGGTGTCTGCCGGAAACCCGCGCCCGGGGCCAGCAGGACCAGAGAACCGTCGGACCGTCGTTGCAGTGGGACGCGTTCCTCCCACCGCCAGGGCCGCGCCAGGTCGGGCGTGCCGCCCGCGACCAGCCCCACGACCAGCTCCGCGGCGGGACCCACCTCGGCGGCGGCCACCTCGGCGGGGGCCAACGTGGCAGGGTCCGTGCCGGCGGCGGGCCGGCCCGCCGTCCCGGGCGTGCGCCCACCTGTCCCGGGGCGCGGCAGCCCGCCCAGGCTGGCGTCGGAGCGTCCGTCCAGCGTCCAGGTCACCGTGCGTGTCGTGCCGGAGGCGTCCGTGCCGGTGGCGAGCGGGTAGGTCTGCGTCCGGTTGCCCAGGCGCAGGTAGAGCTGCGCGTAGGGATGGCCGGCGGGGACGGTCACCGACACCCGGGCGTCGATCGCCCTACCGGTGACCGTGCGCAGTTCGACGAACGAGCCCCGTGGGCGGCCGGGCCCGGCCGCCGCCGGCAGCCCGGCCAGGGCTGGCAGTTCGTCCGGGCGCAGCCGGTAGAGCCGACGTTCCGGCATCCGCGCGGCGAGCCCCACGACGGCCGGGCCGATGTCCGCGGCGTACAGCACCTCGTCCGACAGGTCCGGGCTGTTGCGCAGGAAGTGGTAGGGCACCTGGGCGTACCGGCTCGGGAGCGGCGGGGTGACGATCACGACCGCGGGCCCGCCGAGATCGTCGGGGATGAGGCCAAGCACGCGCTCGTCCACCGTGTTCACGTACCGCTGGACCCCGGCCTTGCCGGGGACGGCGGGCACGGTCAGCGCCGCCAGCGCCAGCAGGCAGCCGCCGGCCACCAGCGCGCGGGCCGGCAGCGCGCGGGCCGGCAGCTGTCTCTTATACACATCT
>NZ_CAKKTL010000355.1:0-3756 GCF_920664355.1 Protofrankia sp. CiP1_Cm_nod2 | reverse complement strand
GCCCACCGGCGCGGACGGCGGGGCGGCCGAGGTGGGTGGCGCGGCGCCGGGGAGCGGCCCCGCAGGGGTGGACGGGGTGGCACGCGGCGGGGCAACGGCGCTGAGCACCGCTGCCTGGTCGTTCGCACCGCCGCTCCGCCCACCCCCGATGGCATACAGATACAGGGAGCAGCCGATCAGCGCGGCCCCGAGGATCCCGGCGCTGGTCCCCAGCCACGGTTTCGCCCACAGCCGGGCCCCCCAGCCGGACGCGCGCCGCCGGCTGCTCATGCGGACCCCCACCCGCTCCGCCGCCCGCTCTCGCGCCCGCCGCTCCGGCCGCACACGGCCGTCGGCTGCCGAGCGGAACACGAAGCCGTGGTCACCGCGTCCGGAATCTGTACGCCGAGAAGATAGCTGCCCCACACCAGGTACGACGAGTCCGGACCCGCCCGGGTTGCAATCCCACGCCCTACTCCGAGACCAGAACCGCAGGTTGTCCGGGACGTCGTTACGGTTTCGTTGCAAATCCCCGCGCTACCCCGGAAGACCTGGCTCCCCCAGCACCTGAAAGGTCATCCCGACAACACACGTTCATATCAACGTCGACCGGACATATCCCCCACCGAAGACCTTCAGATCACGAGAACGAGGAAACAAGCGGTCGTTATGGCAGCCGTTTACGTACTCATTCTCATGATCGAATATTCTCGCGGCCGAGAACCGTACGGTGGATGAGAGCTGGGCTGCTGGGCCGGGCAGCACGAGAAGCCGAGCGTGCCGCCGCGGCCCTGACGGCTGACGGCTGAGCCGCCCGAGCGACCAACGGCCGAACCCTGCGGCTATCGACCGCCGAAGAGACCGCCGCGACCGCCCTGGTTGCCGAACAGGCCGCCGAGCGCTCCGCCGAGGCCACCGTCGCCGTGCCCTCCGTGCCCTCCGTGCCCCGGTGGGCCGCCGCGGTGGCCCTGGAGCTGGTTGCCGGCGAAACCGGCTTCGCCGAGCCCGAAGTGCCCGGCGAGGCCGGCGTTGGCGAGCGCGTTGTACGGCGGCAGCAGCTCGCAGGGCTGGACGATGACGTACCCGTCCCCGGAGAACTGCATCTGCCAGCTCTCCCCGGTGTTGCCGCGCGGCCGCCACACCGAGGACGAGGTGACCGCCGCCTGCATCGACACCTGCAGGCTCGACGACCAGCCGACCACCGCGTCGGCGTCCGCGAAGTAGTAGTTCTGCGGGGTGACGTGCATGACCAGCGGGGCGCCCGACGTCACGACCGCGACCTTGCCGTTGCCGGAGAGCTCCACCTGGTAGCTGCCGGCCCCGGCGATCGACACCTGGGAGTCGATGCGGACGACGTCCCAGTGCAGGCCGGCGTCGAAGGCGAGGACGTTCTTGCCGTCCACTGACAGCCCGTCCCCGCGCAGGTCGAGAATGTGCACGTCCTGCGCCTGGTAGGCGAGGAAGACCGTGCCGCCGCCGGAGACCTTCATCAGGTTCAGGCCCTCGCCGCCCTGGAACAGCGACCGGAACTGACGGCCCCAGCCCTCCCAGTGGGCGTCGAAGGTGGCCCCGCCCTGGTAGGCGACCATGGCGCCCTTGCGGGCGTAGAACTCCCGCATCCCCTCGGCGCCGAGGGTCGCCTTGAGCATCTTGCCGTTCTGCAGGGTGAAACGCTCCTGGGACTGCACCTCGGGGTTGCCGAGCAGGCTGCCGCGGATGCCGCCCGCCGGGCCGCCGGGCGGGCCTGGTGGAGCGGGTGGGACGCCCGGCCCACCCGGGTAGCCGCCCGGTGCCCCGCCAGGAGGCGGATACCCGGCCGGTGGGTATCCCGGCGGCTGGCCGCCGGCTGGCGGGTAGCCGGGCTGGCCGGGTGGCTGCGGGTAGCCGCCCGGCTGACCGGGCGGAGGCGGATATCCACCGGGAGGATATCCACCGGAAGCTGCGCCGCCGGGGTAGCCGCCCGCGGGCGGACCGCCGAATCCACCGTGGCTCATCATCGAATCCTCTCACCCAGGCGTGCCGCGCAGTAGGCCGGACGCCGCGTCACCGGCAGCTCCCGCCCGTGCGCGGCCGGCACGTCACACGCGGCCCCCGGAGCGGCCCCGCGCACCGTCCGCACCAGCCGTGGCACCCGCATCACTCACATCACCCGCGTCAGCCGCGTCAGCCGCGTCAGCCGCGTCAGCCGCGTCAGCCGCGTACCGAGAAGTTCGGCCGCTCGTCCTCGCTGGGCTGGACCACGACGAAGCCCTGGCCGGAGAAGCCGAGCTGGAACGCCTCACCGGAGCCGCGGCCGATCAGTCCGCCGAGGCGGACCGTCCGCCGCGGCTGGACCTGCAGGCCGTCGGTGAAGGCGACGAGCGCGTCGGTGTCGACGAACGTCTGCGCCTCCCGGGTGTCCAGCACGACCGGGCTGCCCTTCGCGGTCATCGCCACCCAGCCGTGGCCGCGGATGACCACGTTGAACATGCCCATGCCGGAGAGCATGCTGACCCCGCGGACACGTTCGATCCCCCACTGCAGGCTGGCGTCGAAGGCGAGGATGTTCTTGCCGTTGACGGACAGGCCCTCGCCGGCCAGCTGGGCGACGATGACCTCCTTGCCGTAGTCGGCCAGGTAGAGCAGGCCCTGACCGGTCGCGGTCATCAGCGGCACGCCCTCGCCGGTCGCCCACGAGGAGGCGATGCGGCCGAGCTGCGGGGGCTGCGGGTTGAAGTCGATCAGTCCCTCATAGGCGATCATGGATCCGGTCCGGGCGAACAGGTCCTGCCCGGGCTGCATGACCACTTTAACGATCTTGGAACCGTGCCTGCTCATCCGGTCCATGATCTGCGTCTGCCCGAAATGATCCATCAGTGTTCCGTACACGGCCGCCTCCTTTCCACGGTCAGAGAGCCGTCGAAGCCGCGGCGGAGAACATGCTCGCGCGCTTTTTCGGCCCGGGCCAGAACGTCACACACGGCAGCTGGACCTCTAGACCTCGTACGGCTGGACGACCACGAAATGCCCCTGGAAACCCATGAACTGCAGGGCCAGGGACTCGCCGCTGCTGCCGGAGTAGATCTGCCGGGAGATGCGCACCTGGGTCGACACGCTCACCCGCATCCCGGACGTCCAGGCGACCAGGGCGTTGATGTCGGCGAACGTCGGCCCGGCGACGGTCAGCGTCATCGGCGTCCCCTTGGTCATCACCACGATCGTCCCCTGCCCGGACACCTCGAAGTGGAAGAAGCCGCCCCCGGGGATGCCGGGGCTCTCGATACGCCTGACCTCGGTGCGCAGGGAGCTGTCGAACGCCAGGATGTTCCGCGCGTTGACGCACAGCGACTGGCCGTTGAGCTCGACGATGTGCAGGTCGCTGGCGTCCTGGGCGAGGAAGACCTCGCCGCGGCCCTTGCAGGTCATGAGTTTCAGGCCCTGCCCGGTGAGCTTGTTCTCTATCAGCCCGCGCAGGCCGGAGCTCTTGTAGTCGAAGTCGATGTCGCCCTGGTAGGCGACCATCGACCCGCGCAGGGCGAGGACCTCCGGCCCCTGGCCGAGGGTGGCCCGGACCAGCTTGCCGTTCTGCTGCGTCCAGCGGCCGGCCGCGGGGACCTCCCGGTAGGGGCTCAGGCTGTTCAGCGCACCCGGCGCCACCGGCTGGATCTGGGACGGCAGGATCTCGGTCGGCCCGAACCCGCCGGGCGTCGGCTGGGGCGGGACGCCGCCGGCGCCCCCGGCCGGACCGTACCCGGCGGGCTGCGCATGGCCCGGCGCCGGCTGCCCGTAGCCCGGCCC
>NZ_CAKKTL010000354.1:0-3770 GCF_920664355.1 Protofrankia sp. CiP1_Cm_nod2 | reverse complement strand
GCGGGTTTGCTACTCTCGGCGAGCTCCAGCGGTCGAACCAGCTCACCCCCCGGCCCGACCCGGGCCCGCTTTCTCATGGATCTGTCCTGGCGGCGCATCTCACCGATCTGCCGCTTCTCTCGGACCATTCTTGATCGCGGTAGTAGGGATGTGAGGCTTCAGCCGTGGACGACGGCTGCTCCACGGGGCGACGGGCATCCTCAGTGGATCTTCCTGCTGCCTGTCTGGCCGCTCCCGCATCGTGAACGCCATCGGCCTCCAGCTCACTCCGGCCCGTCTGGCGTGATCCCGCGCCGGTCACGGGCTGATGATCCTCTCCTTCGGTGCGGGTGGCCGCCGTCGTCCGGGCCCTGTCCGGGGCGTGCCTATGGTGGAGCGGTGAGTGAGCGAGGGGTCTTCGACGCGGCAGCGCTGCTGACAGCGGTCGAGCAGGCGGCACCCGCCGACGCCGTGGACGCGCTCGTGACACGCCTCCAGGGCGATCTGGGAGCGCTCGGAGCATCGTTCCTGATCGCCGACTATTCCAGCGATGTCCTCGCCCGGTTCTCCACGGCGCGCGGCGGGGAGACGGCCATGGAGCGGGTGCCGGTGCACGGCACGCCCCAGGGCCAGGTGCTGCGCTCCCAGCGCCCGATGCTGAACCGCGGCGACGGGCAGATGATCATCATCGCGCCGGTCACCGCTCGCGGTGAGGCGATCGGCGTCATCGAGGTCGTCTTCGCCACGACCGACGGGGGCGTTGATGCGCCACCTGCTGGAACCTCCGCCGCGGATCACCTCGGCCATCTGACGGCCGAGATCTCGCAGGCCGCGCACCTGTTCGCGTACACGGTCGTGCTGAACCGGCGCTACACCGACCTGTTCGAGCGGGGACAGCGTACGGTACCCCTCGAACTCGCGGCCGAGATCCAACGCCGGCTCCTGCCGGACTCGTTCACCTGCGAAAGCGCGCAGGCGACGATCGCCGGCTGGATGGAGCCGTCGGCCGCCGTCGCGGGAGACACCTTCGACTACTCCTTCGGACGGGCCGACCTGTACCTGTCGCTCACCGACGCGATGGGCCACGGACTGGCCGCCGCCATCCTGGCCACCCTGACGGTCAACGGTCTGCGTAACGTCCGCCGGGAACCAGGCCCGCGTGGTCTGGCGGCGATGGCCGACCGTGTGAACACCATGATGGTCGAGCACTCCAACCTGGAGCAGTTCGTCACCGGCCTGCTGTTCCACATCGACCTGCCGACCGGCGCACTGCGCGCCGTCAACGCCGGCCACATCCCCTTCTACCTGCTGCGGGATGACATGGTGGAGCAGGTCAGCTGGCCGCCGGACCTCGCGTTCGGCATGTTCCCGGAGCACGCCTACACTGTCCGTCACCTTCAGCTGCGCTCAGGGGACCGTCTGCTGTTCGTCACCGACGGCATGGTCGACCGCAACGCGGCACGGATCGACCTGCCCACGCAGCTGGCGACAAACAGGCAGCTGCATCCCCGGGAACTCGTCCAGCAGCTGACCGGACGCGTCCTCGACGCCTGCGGCGGCGACTTGCAGGACGACGCGACGGTGATGTGCCTGGACTGGCACCAGCGCAGTGGACCACAGCGCCAGGCCGACAGCGGAGCGGACATCGGCCACGCCTCCGCCCCCGAAAAGTGACAGCGTCGTCCCGCCCGCGGCGATCCTCGCCCGGCTCACCGGCGATGCCGGGCGGGCCCGCGCGCTGGCGGCCGCGCGCATCGTCGCCAGCCGAGCCGGACACACCCGCCTGCCGTAACGGGCCACCCGACCCGAACGAGAGGGCGAGGTCTACACGGAACTGCTGCCGCCACGTGTGGTCGTTCGACGACATCATCGACCCGGTCACGCCGGACGCGCTGGCCGCTGTGCGGACGGGCAACCCGTGACGACGCCGCGGATCTACCTCGACAAGCAGACACCGTCGGTATTCAAGGCCCTGCGGGCCACGGCCGCCGAGGTGCGAGCGCGCGCCGCCGAGGCAGGGCTGTCCCGCATCACGCTGGAGCTGGTCAGCCTGCGGGTCTCGCAGATCAACGGGTGCGCCTACTGCCTGGACCTGCACACCCACCTGGCGTTGCGGGCCGGGGAAACCACCCAGCGCCTTAACGCTGGGAGGAGGAGACCTCCAACGACCAGCTCAAGACCCACCTACGCGGCCCCGGCAGGATCCTGCGCTCCCGGCTGCCCGACCTGGCCGTCCAGGAGATGTGGGCCTGGCTGACCGTGCAGTACGCGCTCACCGCCCTGATCGCCCAGGCAGCCGAGGCCGCCGACGTCGACCCCGACCGGGTCGGCTTCGCCCGGACCCTGCGCCTGGTCCGCCGTTCCGCCACCGGGACGGCGGACATTCCCCCCTGAGGACTGGAAAGCCCAGCTACCTCGGTTCCACGCCGAGATCACCCGCCGGCTCAACCCACCCTGGCGCCACCGCACCTGCCCCCGCGTCGTCGAACGCGCCCGACACAACAGCTACCGCGTCAAGAAACCCGACGAGCCCGCCTCGACCCGTCATGACGGTCCCGCCACGATCCGGCTCCACCCACTCGCCCCGCGCGCCGCGCGATCGACAAGCATCAAGATCGACGCAAGCTGAACGGCGTTGACCCAAGACCCGATCCGGAAAGATCCTCCGCGGGACAATGCGTGGGATTGCGCTTGGCAAGGACGAGCCTGTACCGGCGACAATCGAGGACTTATCAGTCCTCGATGCGCCCAGGCCGATCCTGTCGCGGCGACAACAGTAGCCGAAGCTACAACTGTAATCAGGCAAGGGCCCCGCCGGGAGCGTAAAAAGAACGGCTCTGGCGCTCGGCGGCGAGGGTGGCCAGTGGAAGCTGACTGCTCAGCTAACGGACCTGGACGGGGAACCTGGCGTCCAGGGATCGGGCGTGTACGCGGAGCCGGTGTCGCGTCGCCACTGCATCCACCGCTGGAGTTCGGCCAGCGACGTGAAGCCGCTTGCGGCGTAGTGGGCGTGCGCATCGTCCGTCACCAACGTGAACTGCGAAATGCCGCGCAACAGCCGATGGTGGAGCAGCCCGCAGACCAGCCAGCGCCCAATTCCTTTACCGCGATGGTCCGCATCGACGTAGACGTCGTCGATAAATCCGACAGCCACCCGGTCGGTCACGCAACGGGCGACTCCCCGCTGCCGACCAGCCGGATCGTAGACGCCCACGGTGAGGGAATGGTCAAGCGAGGTGTTCACAGCCTCCTGGCTACGGCCGCGCGACCAGGCGGTCTCCAGCGACAACCACTTCCACACCTGATGACGGTCCAGGAGGCCGGGATCGTCCGACAGCCTCCACTCCTCAGCCTCCAACAGCTGCCAGGGCGGGTTCACCGGATCATCCAAAGAAGTGATCATATTTTTCATTATATCGCTGGTCTCCAATCAAAGATCAGCCTTCGAAAGGTCCCGCGTCCCGGCGAGCGCGACATATACGGCCGTGTTGCCACCGCTGATCGACTCAACCTAACAAAGCACTACTAGGTCAGAGGGTGTAGGCGTACACCTGCAGGTGGAACATGTAGCCGGCGGCGGCATGGCCCCAGCCTGGGTTTCCGGGGCAGACGCCGTTCGGGTCATAGCCGTCGAAGTAGAGCGAGCTGCACCTGTAGCAGAACCGCCAGTCGGTCTGGAAGCCGCTCGGAACCGGGTTGCGGTCGTGGAGGAGAAGGTACTGGGGCCCGGTCGCCAGGTGGGTGGAGCCGCCGCGGCCGGCGCATACGCCGGGGAAGCCGTGGTAGTAGAG
>NZ_CAKKTL010000353.1:0-3780 GCF_920664355.1 Protofrankia sp. CiP1_Cm_nod2 | reverse complement strand
CCCGGACGGCCCGGAAAGCCCGGACGAGCCGGAAAGCCCGGACGAGCCGGAAAGCCCGGACAGCCCGGGCCGCGTGGACAGCCCGACCGTCCCGGTGGCCCCGGTCGCCCGCGGTGTCTCGGCCAGGACGGGCCCACCGCCCGGCGGGGCCGGTCCGGTTCGTGCGGACGCCGCGGTGGGCGTCCGCACGCGCAACGTCCGCAGCCGACGGGCCAGCCGGAGCAGCACCGCGAACACCAGAACCGCCAGCGCCCCTCCCGTTATCGCCACCGCTATCACGCCGAAGACCGTGGACTTCACCAGGATCCGCACCGGCGGCGCGGCTGACAGCGGCTTGCCGGCCGGGGTGAGGATCGTGACATCGACGGGGAACGTTCCGGCACCTTCGGCATCGACCTCGATCTCCACCTGCACCTTCTGCAGAGGTGGCACCGTGAGTTTAACCTGGGTCGCTGATCGTAGCCGGGCTCGGTCGGTCGAGGACAGCGAGAGCAGCACGTTGATGATGACCTCGGTGTTGTTCTCGAGCGTGACCGGAACCGTCCCGTGTTTGCCGGTCAGTGACACACTGCGTGAGGCGACCACCCGGATGCCGTCCCGCAGCGCCTGTACCTCGCCGGCGACACCCGTGCCCAGCTCGTCGGCACCGGCCGTGCCGGCGGCGCCCGCCCGCCAGGCCACCGACTCGGACGACGTGAGCGTGTTCTCCATCGCGTCGATGCCCGCGGCGGCGCAGTTGCGCACGCCGGCGGCGCCCGAGTCCGGCGGGCACAGGACGGACTTCAGCGCGTGGATCTGGCCGCGCAGGTCCTCGGCTGCGATCACTCGGGAGACCGGCAGCTCGGCTGCGAGGGCCCAGCCGGGGTAGGCCAGCCGGCCGCGTTCGTCGGCCGGGGCAGCCTGCCCCGCCGGGTTGCTTCCCGCCGGGTTGCTTCCCGTGGAGCCGGTTCCCGCGGCGGCGGTCTGCGCCGCCGGTGTCGACGGCAGCGCGGCCGGCCGGGAGAACGGCGTGGACAGGCCGCCCATGAGCATCTGCGCCCAGCCGGCCGGCGGGTCCCAGTAACGCGGCAGCGCGATCGTCTGGGGGCGGGCCAGCCCCGGCCGCTCGGCGGTGATCATCGCTATTTCGGCCAGGAGGCCCTGGAACGACTCCGCCTGGGTCGGCGAGCCGGTCTCACCGGTCCCGCCGGCGGGACCGGCCGCCAGCACCCCGAGCGGCTGGTCGGCGGCCAGTACCCGCGCGACGCCACCGGATGTCGGGATCCCGGTGGCGCTCGCGGGGGTGTAGGTCTTCTCCGGGTCCTTCGGCGGCAGCAGGCGGGAGTCCGCGATCACGGTCGTGACGCCCATGCGGCGCAGCAGGTCGAGGGTGGGGGCGTCGACGAGCCCGTCGCCGGGGTAGGCGATCGTCGCGTCCGGGCCGCGGCCGGTCGCGTTCGCGATGACGGTCCGGCCGGTCAGCAGCGCCACCAGGATGCTGTGGAACTCCTGGGCGCGGGTCAGCGCCACCACGTCGACGTCCCCGTAGGGCAGAGCGAAGATCGTTCCGCCGGCGTCCGCGAACGCCTTCAGCTTCGTCAGGAAGGCCGCCGCGTCCCGGACCGCCCGCCGGGGGCTGGGACCGGACGGTGTGGCCACCTCGTACGGGCCGCTGGAGATGATCTGAAGTGTCTGGACGAGGAGCGGGTCGACCGCGAGGGCGACGGGTGGCGCCGGCCGGCCGTCGCTCGGCGTGACGGCGTCCAGCAGCCGGTTCAGCCGGCCGCCGGGGGCCACCAGTTCGGTCAGGCCGTCGTCGGTGAGCCGGCCGTCGGCGCGCAGCCGCGGCACCTCCGCCAGCGGCAGTACGACCGAGACCGGCGTGGGGGCGGTCACCGCGGCCGGCACCCAGATCAGGGAGGAGTAGGTCGTCCCGACGACCTGGCGCTGGCCGCCGACGACGCCGGACGCGGTGAGGCGCAACGGGTAGATCCGCAGTGCGGCCGGCAGGCCCAGCCCCGTCAGCCGCGCGTCCACGGTGAACGTGGCCGGCAGTGCTCCCGGCACGAGCCTGCTCGCCACCGGCCTGGACACCACCGTGGTCGGATAGTTCAGTGTGGCCGCGGCGGCCGGGTTCTCACGCAGGTTCGCCAGTTCCCTGCGGCTGGACACCGCGCGCGCCAGCTCAGCCCGTATCTCCACACCGGAGATCTGTTCGGTGCCGGTGAGCTCCAGATGACCGGTGACGGTCAGTGGCAGCTGTGGGCCGGCAACGGCGGACAGCCCGTCGAGCGCCACCCGGACCGGCCGGGCGACGCCGGTGGCCACGGCCGTGGTGACCCGGCCCGCCGTGGCGGACTGGACCACCAGAGCGGACTGGACCGCCGTGGCGGACCGCTCGGTGGGCTGGACCATCCCACCGGACTGGGTGGACCGGGCCCCTCCGGCGGGCCGCGGCCGTAGCCCACCGGAGGGGCCCGTGGCGTCCGCTGGGCCCGCGAGCTCCGCCGAGCCCGTGGGCCCAGCCGAATCCACAGGTCCGGCCTGGTCTGTGGACGAACCTGTGGATACACGCGTGGAACTTGTGGACGACGGGCCGGCCCGGGCGTGGGCCATCGTGCTCAGCAGCAAAAATATCACCGACAGTATGATTACGGCTACCATAGCGGTACGCCGCGCCGCCGGACGCGCCTGGCCGGCTGTCACACGCTGTCCGTGAGAATGGCCGGCACCCGGCGCAGGAGGCCGCGCTCGTCCGCATAGGCGAGCCGGCGCGGAACCTCGGCCAGCGGCACCCACGCGACCTCGGCGACCTCGACGTCGACGTCCGAGAGCTCCCCGGTCGTGCGAAGCAGGAGATAGTGGTGGACGGTCTTGTGCACGCGCGTCCGTCCGGTGACGAACCAGAAGTCGATCATGCCGAGCCGGCCGAGTACCCGTCCGGTCACACCAGTCTCCTCCGCCACCTCCCGGACCGCTGTCTGTTCCGCTGTCTCCCCGTTCTCGACGTGGCCCTTCGGTAACGACCACAGCAGACGGCCATTCCGGTCACGGCGTGCTATCAGCGCCGCATTGGCCATTTCCGAACGGTCGTCCAACACCAGCCCACCCGCCGAAGTCTCCTCCACCTGGCGCAACCGCCGCCGAGGGGATGCCGGGAACGGGGCCATGGGCTGATCGTACGAGCCTTGCGCGCCGCTTCTCCCAGCATGCGCCCGTAGCCTGTCCGCTGGTGGCGGCCCCGGCAACGAACGGTAAACGCCAAAGCCCACCGTGCCCCGGCCGCTCACAACCCGGGCGCGCGTCCCCCTGGCGTCCAGGCCACGCTCTTGTCGCTCTTGTCGGCCCCCGCGCCAGGCGGCGCCGACGGAACCGCGAGCGGGATTCACACCAGGCCGCCCGTACCCGGGCGCTCGACCAGGCAACCTCGGCCGCCCGCACCAGGCCGCCGGACGGCCGTGGGCCGCCGAACGGCTGAACGACCATGGGCGTTCGCGCCCTGGCCGCCTATACCCTGGGGCGGTGTCGGTGATCTGCTTGGACAATCCACGTGACTCCGCGGAACGGGCGGTGAGCGCCCTGCTCAAGGTGCCACCCGCGGCGGACGCTCTCGGACGGGTCTTCGCGAACGCCGGCTACAGCCTGTATCTGGTCGGTGGGTCCGTCCGGGACGCTCTGCTGGGCCGTTCCGACCCGTCCGGCGCCGACCTCGACTTCGCCACGAACGCCCGCCCCGAACAGATTCTGGACATCACCCGCGGCTGGGCGGACGGGGTCTGGGAGGCGGGGATCGCGTTCGGC
>NZ_CAKKTL010000352.1:0-3805 GCF_920664355.1 Protofrankia sp. CiP1_Cm_nod2 | reverse complement strand
CACCAGCGCGCGCAGGTCGCCGGCCAGCGCGCCGAGCGCGTCGTACGCGGCGGCCGCGCAGCGGTCCTCGACGGCGGCGAGCAGCTCGAGCGCGCCGGTGAGCCCGGTGGGCGGCACCGGCAGCTGGTACGCGGGCTCGGCCGCGGGCGGGCTGCCGCCGCGGCCGAGGATCTCGGCCACCAGCCGGTCCCGCAGCTCCCGGTGGGCGCCGTAGGCGCTCTGGGCGAGCAGCCGGGCCGGGTCCGAGACGGGCCGCAGCGGCGCCAGCGCGCCGCCGGCCGCGGCGGCGGCGTACACGGCGGCGTGCTGCACCGCGAGCAGACCGGACAGCGCCCTGACGGTGCCCGGATCGTCCGTCACCAGCGGTCACCTGGCCAGCTGGGTGAGCAGGTCGGCGTGGGCGAGCTCGGACGCGTGGATGCTGGCCAGCAGGGGGACGACGCCCACGGCCGCCGTCAGGCACCGGGCGCGCAGCAGAGCCGCGGCCTGCCGCTCCAGCTGGACGAGCGCGGCGACCGTGGCCTGCTGGGATGCCGCGGTCTGCTGGGGCACTGTGGTCTGCTGGGGCGTCCCCGGTGGGCTGGTCATGATTGTGAAGCCGCCGGTCACTGCCGATCCGATACGGCCGGCGTGCTCGGCGTGGTGGGCACGCAGCACCGCCAGGGTGGCGGCGATCGACGGATGCGCGAGGATAGCCTGATCATACGCGACGAGCAGGCCCTGTTCGGACCGCGTCACCGCCTCGAGCAGGGTGTTGTCGACGGTGTCCGGGCCGCCAGGCCCGCCCGGGCCGTACGCCGACCGGGTCCAGCTACAGCCGGTGAGCTCACTGGCGAGCGCGCCGGTGAGCGCGGCCGTCGCGGCCAGCGGGAGCGCACCGAGAACACCCCGCCGGCTCGGCCGCCGGCCAGCACCTGTCACGCTCACGGTCCAGCAGCTTGTCACAGCGACGGCGGACGTAGGCTCAGGATCTCCGGAGAGCACCATCCGAGAAAGGAGCGGGTCGACATGGGCGACGCCGTGGCCACAACCAGTGCCGCCGACGCCGGGGGCGCCGCCGTCGATGCCGGTGGTGGGCGACGTCGCGCCCAGACGCGGCCGCGAGGCCCGGACACCCGGCCCCGCTCCGCCCGGGCGGAGCTGGTGCGCCTGCTCACCCCCGCGCTGGCCGCGGGAGGGCTCGACCTGGAGGACGTCACCGTCAGCCGGGCCGGATCCCGCAGCGTGGTCCGGGTGGTCGTGGACCGCGACGGCGGAGTGGACCTGGACGCGGCCGCCGAGGCCAGCCGGGTGGCCTCGGCCGTGCTCGACGCCGCCGAGACCGATCCGGCGGCCGGCGGCCCGCCGCTGGCCGGGCCGTACGTCCTCGAGGTCAGCTCGCCCGGTGTCGATCGTCCGCTGGTGGCGCCGCGGCACTGGCGCCGGGCCCGCGGACGGCTGGTGTCGGTGCGCACCCGGGACGGCCGGCAGCTGCTCGGGCGGGTGCGCGCCACGGACGAGCAGGCGGCCGAACTGGTGCCCGAGGGTGGGCGCGCGGCCGTCGGCGACGTGGTGCGGATATCCTTTGCCGACGTGGTCAGAGCCGCCGTGCAGGTGGAGTTCCGCGCAGCCGACGAGGACCTCGCGACCGGCGATGAGGATCCCGCGGGCGACGAGCATCCTGTAGGCGACGAGGTCCTCGCGGCCGGCGAGGCCCAGGACGCGGAGGCGCAGCGATGAGACTCGACGTGGCGGCGTTGCGCGGCATCGAACGTGAGAAGGACATCGCCTTCGACACCCTGGTGGAGGCGATCGAGACCGCGCTGCTGACCGCCTACCGGCACACCGACGGGGCGGCCGCGGACGCCCGGGTGGTCATCGACCGGACGTCCGGGCAGGTGGCGGTGTACGCCCGCGAGACCTCCCCGGACGGGATGACGCGGGAATGGGAGGACACCCCCGCGGACTTCGGCCGGATCGCCACGATGACGGCCAAGCAGGTGATCATGCAACGGCTGCGCGAGGCCCAGCAGGAGATCACCTACGGGCAGTATGCCGACCGGGAGCACGAGGTCGTCTCCGGCGTCGTCCAGCACCACGAGCAGCGGGCCGGGTCGAAGGTCGTTCTGGTCGATCTCGGCACCCTCGAGGGTGTGCTGCCGCCCGCCGAGCAGGTCCCCGGCGAACGTTTCGAGCACGGGGACCGGATCAAGTGCTATGTCGTCAGCGTCACCCGGGGCGTGCACGGCCCCACGGTGACCCTGTCGCGGACCCATCCGGAGCTGGTCAAGGGCCTGTTCCGGCTGGAGGTGCCGGAGGTGGCCGACGGCACGGTGGAGATAGCCGCGATCGCCAGGGAGGCGGGCCACCGCAGCAAGATCGCGGTTCGGTCGACGGTGGCCGGGGTGAACCCGAAGGGCGCCTGCATCGGCCCGATGGGAGCGCGGGTGCGGGCCGTCATGGCCGAGCTGCACGGTGAGAAGATCGATATCGTCGACTGGTCCGCCGACTCGGCCGCGTTCGTCGGTAACGCGCTGTCACCGGCGCGGGTGGCGCGGGTCGAGGTCACCGATCCCGCCGTCCGCGCGGCGCGGGTGGTCGTGCCGGACTACCAGCTTTCCCTCGCCATCGGCCGGGAGGGGCAGAACGCCCGGCTGGCGGCACGCCTGACCGGGTGGCGCATCGACATACACTCGGATACGGAAGGCGCTGGTGACGCAGTGGTAAGGGATGGTGCGGAGGCGGGTGCCCGGCGGGCCGCGTCGCCGTCCTTCCCACGGAGATCTCCCGCTACCGGCGGCCCCTCGTCAGGTGCAACGAGATAGACTGATGGGCGCACGCCGTGCGGAGCCGGTCCGTACATGTGTGGGATGTCGTGCCCGGGTGGCGCGGTCGGACCTGATGCGTACGGTGGCGGTAGGCGGTGAGCTCAGACCAGATGTTCGCCGCTGTATGCCTGGGCGGGGGGCACACCTGCACCCCGATCTGGCATGCCTGGACCTCGCGGAACGCCGCAGGGCGTTTCCGCGGGCGCTGCGGGTCGCGGGGCCGCTCGGGCTTGAGCATGTCAGGGCGCACCTCGTCCAGCGGCGCACGGCCGGGGAGCAGCGGTAGGACGGACAGGCCTCGCACCGATGCGGGGCTGACGGAAGATCGGACGACATCACCCGATGTCGACACGGAAGCAGGTCGAGACAGCGATGACCGCGCGATGAGCACGCAGCCATGATCACGACCAGCAGGTAACCAGGGTCACGCGGGCGGACCGCGGGCCGAACGAAGGAGCACCGTGGCAGGAAAGGCCCGCGTACATGAGCTCGCCAAGGAGCTCGGCGTCGACAGCAAGACCGTGCTTGCCAAACTGAAGGATCTCGGCGAGTTCGTGAAGTCGGCATCATCCACAGTCGAGGCACCGGTCGTCCGCAAGCTCAAGGAGTCGTTCCCCTCCGAGAGCGCCGGTGCGCAGCGCTCCGCCGGGCGCGGCGGAGCCCCCGCGGGCAACAGCGCCCGGCCGGTGCCAGGTGCCCGTCCAGGGCCGCCACCGCCCCGCCCGGGCCCGCGGGTACCCGGTCGCCCGGGCGGGCCGGCCCGTCAGCACGGCCCCGCGGCCCCGGCCACGCCCGCCGGCCAGACGCCCTCAGGCCAGACGCCCTCAGGCCAGACGCCCTCAGGCCAGACGCCCTCAGGCCCGGTCGTCCCATCGCGTCCGAGCACGCCGCCGGCACCGCACCCCTCCGCGGCGCGCGCGGCCAGCCCGGGCGCCACGCCGGGCGCCCCGTCGGCTCCGCAGCACGCCCGGCCCCGCCCGGGTGCGCCCACTCCGCCT